>DATFVA010000094.1:0-2377 GCA_035260565.1 Ignavibacteriaceae bacterium
CGGATTTTATTTCTTTCATTTTATTGTCTTAAATGTTTAATAAATCCTTATCCGATAAGATAGAAAAAAGGCATTAAATAAACCCGGTGGAAGGATTAAACCATGTGCTTGAAGGGAGTGTCTAATTTTGGTTATGATAAATAATAAGGATAGGAAAATGAAAATACTGATCGTTTTGTCAGCTGCCTTTATATTGTTCGCGGGAACCATTAATGCTCAGCAAAGACTTACACCGCAGGAAAGGGCGAAAAATCTAAAAGAAAGCCTCGGTTTAACGAATGAACAAACCATTAAGGTTGAACAGATACTTACCAATTCCAATGCGGAAATTCAGAAGCTTCAGGCAGGTGAAATTCCGGACAGGGAACAGTTCAGAGAAATACGGGAAAATTCGAACAAAGCCATTCTTGATATATTAACTGAAAAGCAGAAGACCGAATTCAATAAAATGCTTGAAGAGAGAATGTCCGGGCGAAAATCCTACCGGAATAATAAAAATCAATAATAATATAACCAGAGATAACTAATTCTATTTGAGAAATCTAAATGAAAAAGAAAGTTTTAATACCTGTTTTATTATTGGCGGCCGTTGTTGTAATCGTGTATTTTGTCTTTTTTAACAGCAGCAGTGCCGATACAAATAAATTTGTTTTTGCAAGGATCACAAAAGGTGATTTGAGTACCACGATAACGAGCACAGGAACGCTGCAGGCGGTTACGACTGTAGATGTGGGTACACAGGTTTCCGGAAAGATTGATAGATTACTCGTTGATTTTAATTCGAGTGTTAAGAAAGGTCAGCTGCTGGCAATATTGGATACAACTAATCTTGCCCTGCAGGTAAGGAATTCCCAGGCAGGAATTGAGAAGGCGCAGGCCCAGTATGATATTTCAAAAGCACAGTTTGACAGGGATCAGTCATTATTCGATAAAGGCTATCTCTCTCAGCTGGATTATGTTACATCGAAATCTAATTACCTTACCGCTAAAGCAACCCTGACTTCTGCACAGAATTCACTTGCTCAGGCTAAAACTAACCTTGGGTATGCATTTATTTACTCCCCGATCAGGGGAAAGATAATTAACAGGAATGTGGAAGAGGGACAGACAGTTGCAGCAAGCCTGTCGGCGCCTACACTTTTTACTATTGCAGAAGATCTTTCCAAAATGCAGATCCTTGCTGATGTGGATGAGAGCGATATCGGACAGATTAAAATAGGGCAGAAGGCTAAATTTAATGTGCAGGCTTATCCCGAGAAAGAATTTACCGGCAAAGTCGTTCAGATAAGATTGGGTTCAACCGTCGTCTCAAACGTCGTGAATTATGTGGTCGTTGTAAATGCCGATAACAATGATGGTCAGCTGCTTCCCGGGATGACAGCTACAATAGATTTTTATGTCGAACAGAGAAACAATGTATTGATGATCCCTAATTCGGCATTAAGATTCCAGCCTACGGAGAAAATGGCAGCCGATTTTACAGCGCAAATGCAGAAGTCGAAAGAAAACCTTCCCGACAGCCTGAAGCAGAGATTTCAATCACGCTCAGGAGGTCAGAACCAGTCAAGAGGACAGGGAAGTAAATCAAGAGGCTCTTTCTGGTTTATAAATGCTGATGGAAATACTGAGATGGGATCCGCTGTGCTTGGGTTGACCGATGGAAAAAATACAGAAATCGTCAGGAGTAGGAATGCAGAAGATGGTATGCAGGTGATAACCGGGTTTGAAACTGCGGGAGAGACTCAAACTACTAATTCAAATATTCTAACGCCGAACAGAAGTGTGTCGAGAGGAATAAGAAGAGGTTTTTAATGGGACCTGATGAGAAAAAAAATATTATTAAAATAACCGGACTTAACAAAACATATACTGTAGGCGAAGTGGAAGTTCACGCACTGAGATCTGTTGATCTGGTAATTAAAGAGGGGGAGTTCGTTGCAGTCATGGGATCTTCAGGTTCGGGAAAATCAACTTTGATGAATATTATCGGATGTCTCGACAGCGCTACTTCCGGCGATTATTTCCTGGACGGCGTCAATACCGGAACACTCACTAAAAACGATTATGCAAAGATCAGGAATCAGAAAATAGGATTCGTATTCCAGGGATTTAACCTGCTTTCCAGAACGTCCGCTCTGGAAAATGTAGAGCTTCCCTTAATGTACGACAGGTATGAGCGTATAAAAGATCCTGCCGGGAAAGCAATCGAAGTACTTGAAAGGGTGGGTCTTGGCGATAGGCTGCATCACGAACCAAACCAGTTATCGGGAGGACAGCAGCAGAGAGTTGCAATAGCCAGGGCACTGATTAATGAGCCAACGCTTATACTGGCCGATGAACCCACCGGGAATCTGGACAGCCGGATGTCTGTTGAGGT
>DATFVA010000095.1:0-2998 GCA_035260565.1 Ignavibacteriaceae bacterium
AACTGGAGCACATTCTGCATACCGGAGGCAAGGAATAGAGCAAGCGCTCCTATCAACAATGTAATTAATTGAGAATAACGGAGAAATTTTTTCTGATCGGAACTAATATTAAAAAACCGGTCGAGTATATCCGTCATTACGTTGCCTGAAGCCGCCATAAGACAACTGTCGGCTGTGGACATTATTGCCGAGAAGTAAGCGGACATCATCAGACCCATTAATCCCACAGGAAGAATTGACCTTAACAACATAGGAAGACCCATTTCTGAATCCATACTACCCACAGTTGCATACCCCAGATACTGAAACATACCATCATTTGCGGCAACCCGAGCGAAGAGACCAAGCAAGACCCCCATAAACGCCATTGCGGGCCACTCAAACAGTCCTGCAATAAACCAAGCCTTCTTTGCTTCCTTTTCCGATTTGCACGCATAAATCCTCTGATATAACGTCATTCCGACAAACCAGATAGGAACAATTGTTACAAACCAGTTGACAAGAGTCTGCCAGCTAAGATTGCTCATTGAGAAATATTCGGGGGGCAGCGCTTTAGTTATTTCGGAATACCCTCCTACAGCCACATATGCAACGGGGATCCCTATAAAAATCAGTCCGACCATCAGAATGATCCACTGAACGGTATCGGTATAAATAACAGCCTTAATACCTCCGAGAAATGTATAGATAACAACGATTGCACCCATAATTAAAAGCGCTGTTTCCATATTAAGTGATACAAACGATGCAGATGCAAGTTTAGCACCGGCAAGTATTTGAGAGCTGGTAAATCCGATGTAACCGATTGCAGATATAAATCCGGCTATTATTGCAACTTTCCTGTTATAAAAGCTTTCAAAAATCTGAGGAAACGTATAGAGTTCTTTGAAATTTTTCATCCTATTAACTTTTGGGATGAGAAGGACAGCACTAAGCCAGGCTCCAATCAATCCAGTAAAAAGCATCCAGGATCCCGATATACCCATTACAAAACCAAGCCCTCCGAGTCCGATGGAAAATCCTCCGCCCACATCGGTAGCCACGACTGAAAGACCCACGTGGAAGCTTCCCATACTTCTTCCGCCGACAAAATAATCCTCGGCATTTTTATTTTTACGCATGAAGAAAAATCCAATCCCCAGCATCGACAACATATAGACAGAAAAGATAGTAATGTCTATCCAGTGCATAATCAGGATATCTCCTTTGTTACATACTTAGTGTTCATCAAACGAGCAACCGCCATATAATTGGGCTTAAAGTGAATCTGTTTCCCGACAGAAAATTTCCCCTTCTTATCGCCGATATCATAGACAGTCATATCGGAGGTCGTACCGATGAAATCCACATTCCCATCTTTCGGAGTTATATGTGAAGGGTCAACGTCAATCTCACCAAAATCTACTATGGCCCTGCAGGATTTTTTATTTATCTCCATATCTATTTTTCCCTTGAAATCGTGTGCAGTAATTCCTATCCCTGCATTTGTAAGGTTACCGTCGGGCACCATCTCCTTCTCCTCCAGCTCCAGTATTTCCGCTGAAAAATCAAAAGCATTAGTCGAGAGATTCTTAAACCTCTTGTTATCGATTATTGATACGCCAAGGAATGCAGTTTCACCAATCCTGAAATGATTTATGCCGTCAGGGAGACGATCACGCATAACCAGGGGAAGAGTTATAGAACTACCTGCAGACACCAGGCTAAGTTTCTTTGAAAACTTTTCTTCAATTAGCATCTTGTAAAGGTTTAGCTGAACCATTTTATCATAGGTTGGTTCTACACCATACATACATCCGAGATTTGTACCCAGCCCTTCAACTTTAATATTCCGGAGTTGAAAAATTCTTTCATAAAATGACAAAACATTATCGCGCAGAATTCCCTCCCGCAGTTCGCCGAGTTCGATCATTATTATAACCCGGTGAATTTTACCAGCTCTCTCAGCCTCCCTGTTGAGTGCTTCAATAGTAGTGATTGACGAATTAAGGGATATATCGGCGTACTGAATTATCTTTTTTGCGAGCACCGGTGCCGGTGGTTTGATATACATCGTAACAATATCGGGATTTATTTCCTTTATAGTCTTCAGATTTGAGATTCTTGAATCTCCGACGGAATGCACTTTTTTAATTGATTCATCACAGATAATTTTTTCGAGCACGGGCCTGTATCCTCCGAGAATCTTAACCACCAGAGACCAGTTAATATTGTTCTCCGCAAGAAATGAACTAAGTTTAGTGATGTTTTCCCTGATGCGGTTTGTATTTACAATCAAAGTTGCCATTTTAATTCTCTTTTTTGTATCTCATTTCTGCATACTTTGTAGTGAAGCCGATGCGTTCATACAGGCGTTTTGCGGGATTCTCATATTCGACATGGAGCTTCACGTCACCCTCTGCCATTGAGATGGCCCTGTCCACTATCTGCCTGCCGAATCCTTTTCCCCGAAAACTTGAATCTACGGCTACATAAACAAGTACATTTTCGGGGATATAACCCGACATCCCGGTCCTGTTCATTACAAGAGTTCCGATAAGTTCATCATCGTTATATGCTGCCAGAAGGAATCCGCCGCATCCTTTTTCCTCTGAAAAAGCGTAGTCTATGGATTTTCCTATAGCTTCCTTTGAATCACCGAACTTATCCAGATGTATGTAAAGGAAATCAATAAATCCTTCCCTTGTAAGTTCTTTATCAAAATCATTTTCTTTATTTATTTGTTTAAATCTCAACATTACTTTTCTCCTGAATTAATATTTAATAACAATCCTTACTCAGCCCGGAGTACAGAACGATTAAAAATATTTTTTTTGTATTAGTTAAATCTGTATGATAAAAAAAGTTCTAAGAAGGAATATCTGAAGGCAGTAAGGGCAATTTTCCTTATTATTTTTCTTCGCCTGTGAAATACAGGGTCAATTAATCTATAAAGATAAAATCCGGAATCTGTTTTAGACAGACTTAGAAAGGGCACAATAAACTATTTTTTTTGAAT
>DATFVA010000096.1:0-3056 GCA_035260565.1 Ignavibacteriaceae bacterium
CTACCGGAATCACCGTGAAGCAAAGATCAATGTCCTGGAGTTATCCCGGTTATGATGACTTTATTATTTATGATTATGTCTTTGTCAATACTGGAGATCTCGCAATTCCATCTGCTGCAGTGATCAAACATTATGAGCAGACTTTAAATGAGGTATGGTTTGCATTTCATAGCGAATTGCAGGTTTCTACAAAAGGTATGCTCAACTTTCACTACAATCCCATCTTTCAGAATTCTGCTGCCCCTGCAGGCGGATTCGGCTGGCATCCGGGAAGCGGTTATTCGGATTATTGGGTTGTGCTTAATGATGACCCAATTGATGGTGAAGGTTTATTCTTCTACAGCCGGGATTTCAATGGAGGGAGAGAACCTGTTTCGGGGGATAAGTATGGATTAAAAACTAACTGGCAGGATCAGTTAAGAAAAGTTCCCGGTATGCCGCCTGAACTTCAGGATCCATCGGGTTTTGGATTTACTTTCTTGTACAGAACTACTCCGATAAATGGTGATCCGAACGATCCTGATCCTACACATTTCAGTATTTATTCTGATGAAGCCGAAAAGTTTGGAGTTAAAACAGTCGATACTCAAAGCTTTGGTCCCGCAGTATTCAGTCTTTCACAAATTTATGATTTCATTAAAACCGATCATCGCAAATCGAATGACGGTAAGCTTTATTGTATGTATACTGGTTCCTATGGTCCCTATACTATGGCTCCGGGAGACTCTGTAAGGATCATAGTGGCAGAGGTTGCTGGGACCCTGGATCTTCACGAAGTCTATAGAGGCGATCCGGATCACTGGCTGAAGAGTTTTGACGAAGGCGCACAGGCATATATGAATGATAGTCTTGCTGCAGATATGCAGAGAAATATTGAAGCTGTACGAAATGCTGTTAAATGGGGATTTGGCGCTAAAGTCAACGGCATCGACCTTGCGGCAGATGTTCCTGATTCACCTCCTGCCCCTACCTGTAAAGCTATAAATGCTTCTTACGGAGGAGATACAGCAATAATTGCTGTGCAGTGGGATAAACTGGCTGAAGCAGCAACCTATACGGATGGATCAAGTCAGACGTTTTATAATGGATCCACTGACCTTAGCGGTTACAGGATATACCGCGGGGTCGATAAGCGTGGAATCTGGGATATGATCGCTGATATTCCGAGAAGTGATTTCGATCAGTATTGGGATGGAGACCTCGATGAATACAGCTATAAAGATTACACTGTAAAATTTGGATTCGATTATTATTATTATGTCGAGGCCTATTATTCACATCCGAAACCCTGGACTTCAGCAAATGGTACTCTCGTGAGCGATCTGCCTGAACTTAAAAGCGGAGATTACAACAGGACTGCATTAACAAGCGCTAAACCGGGTCCGGTAGATTTAACAAAGGAAGGCTGGGATGCTTTCGCCGCGCCGAATCCTTATATTGATGGAGATCCAAACCACAGTTTTCCAACACAATACAAAATTGAGTTTAGGAAATTACCCGAAAAAGCAACCATCCATATTTACAGTCTTGCCGGGGACCTGATAAAAATTCTTCATCATGCTCCTGATTCGTACGGTAATTTAGCCGGCAGCATTGCATGGGATCAGCGTTCTGACTCAGGTCTGCTTGTTGCTCCGGGATTATATATATATGTCATTCAGTCGGAAACTGAAGGTACAGTAGGTTCAAGAACAACCGGTAAATTAATGATCATTCGTTGACGTTTGAAATATCGTCGGAGGTATTAAAGTGAAAAATTTTATTAAAATATTTATTGTTTTGATTTTTAGCCTTAGCCAGCTCAGCTTTGGTCAGTTTAATAAAGCCGGAAGAACGGCGATGCAGTTTCTGAAAATCGGCAATGGTTCAAGACAGGTCGCTATGGGAGAAGCGGCAATTGCAGGTGTGCAGGATGTAAACTCCATTTTCTGGAACCCTGCTGCAATTACCGGTATACAGAACGCTGAAGCAGCATTTAATTATAATCACTGGATAGCGGATTTGAAAGTCCTTTCCGGTGCAGTCGGTTATAACCTGGATGGTATAGCTACATTTGCAGTTGATTATATTTCACTTGATTATGGGGATATTGCTGAAGCTCTGACTACCAGTTCATCTGGCGGAGTAGATACAAGGACCGGTACATTTTTCAGCGGAAGCGATGTAATGATGGGATTTGGAATTGCAAAGCAGTTTACTGACAAATTATCCATAGGGATACACGTTAAATACATTCAGGAAAAACTTTATGTATATTCATCGTCCTTGTGGGGATTTGATGTCGGAAGTTTCTACAATACGGGCTGGAGAGGAGTAAGGATTGCAATGAGTGCTCAGAACTTTTCTACTCAGGCAAGGTTCCTTCATACCCAGCAGGAAGAACAGCAGACTTATGAGATTCCTTTGGTATACAGGATAGGTGTTTCAATGGACCTTATGGGAGGACAGGATTTATTCCTCGGGGGAGATCCCGATCAGCACAAAATTACATTCAACGTAGATGCTGTTCATACAAATGATTATAAAGAGAGACTAATGCTGGGTCTTGAATACAAAGTGTTCAATATCTTTTCTCTTCGGGGCGGTTATAAGCTGAATTATGATGAAGGTAACCTGAGCTTCGGTGCAGGAGTTGATTATGTAATCGAAGGGGTTAGGGTTAATTTCGACTACGCCTATGTCAGCTATGATTTCCTGGAATCACCCAATAGGTTCACTGTGAGTTTAGGTTTTTAATATTTTCAGCTGATAAAATTCCGTTATAAGATAAGGGTTGTTAAAATATTTTTAACCATATCAGGTTTATTACTCTAATCTCAAAAAACATTTCTGAAAAAAATCTCAGATCTGCTGAGCATACAAAATTCTATACAATAGCTATCGGATAGGAAAGGATATAAATGGCTTTTTCTAAAAAATTATTGACCGGTGATACTCTGACCAGGGAAAACTTTAAAAATCCTCCAAAGGAGATGGGGATTTTACCTTTCTGGTTCTGGAATGGTGAAATGGATGAAAAAGAGATGGAATGGCAGATAAAGGAATATAAGTCAAGA
>DATFVA010000097.1:0-7012 GCA_035260565.1 Ignavibacteriaceae bacterium
CCGAACAGACTTCCTCTTAATAAGGGTGTAATATCATATGAAAATTCCTGGTAAATAGACCACCGTGAAGGTGACAGCATCCCGAGATCCTGTGCTTCCGCCTGATATAGCCCCGCGTTATCGGTTTTTCCTGTATTGTAATGCAGTAATTCGGTGTGTATATAAAAAGAATTATTGAAGGTATAATCTCCGGAAATAACGAATGATAAGACTGGGTTTTTGGAGGTGGAAATTGGATTATACGCCGGAATTAAAGCTGAAAGATTTTTGTATTTACTCAATAACCCGGGTTTCTGCATAACAGTAAATTCACCGCGGAAACCTGCATCGAGGATATCACCAGACCAGCCTCCGCCTATGACCCACCGGTTATTCTTTATACCGCCAAGGATGTTAAAGTCATAATCCCATTTGTTAAGTGAAACAAGACCTGCTGCGATAACCCGGTCCCAGGACTTAGCAGGCCTGACCGCAGCCTCAACTTTCGTTACAGGTCCTGTATAATACTGCATCCTGACTGCATCGGTTCCCGGCAATTCTTCATAATCAAAATCCAGAGGCGACTGTGGATTAAAGAGGTCGGTAGGATTCCATACCCAGCTGGTTCCCCAGGCAATCCTCTGTCTGCCTACAGTCAGTTCAAATTTATCTTTAACCCAATCGAGCCAGAGCCTGTCGGTTTCAAGATAGCCGAGGGTCGTTTTATTATTCCATAATATCGCATCCAGGTCGGCGAATTGGTGATGAGTTTTAATCTGATCCAGGAACCCGGGAATTTTCTCAACACTTCCGCCATAGTATGCCCTGAAGCGGAATTCAAGCGCTGCGGTTAAAGATTGAAGCGGGTACCACCTTGTATTCAGCCGTGCGTGAATAAGATGGTCATTAAATCTTTCGTCATAACCCGGGTACTTAGTAGAACCGAATAAATACTTTGCATAACCATAGACTTCAGTTGTGGGCAGCTGCGCGTAGCTCTTTGAGAAAAATAATAGCAGGAGCGTTAAAAGTAACTTAGCTTTCATTTTTCTGAAGAACTTTGCGTGTTTCATCTGATTTAATTTTTCCGTCTTCTAGTGTAACCACCCGGTGTGCTCTTTTGATAACTTTAGAATCGTGGGTGGAAAAGACAAAAGTCATATCATATTTGCTGTTAAGATCCTCCATCAAATCAAGCAGTGCCTCCGCAGTCACCGAATCCAGGTTGGCGGTCGGTTCATCTGCAAGTACGAAAGATGGATGGGATGCAAGCGACCGTGCAACTGCTACCCTCTGCTGCTGTCCGCCGGAAAGTTCTGAGGGACGGCTCTTCATCCGGTCACCCAGACCGACGGCTTCGAGCAGTTCCGAGGCTCTCTTTTCCCTCTCCTCTTTGGGTATATTCTGCAGTAGCATAATAAACTCAACGTTCTCTTTTGCAGTAAGAACAGGAATAAGATTATAAGCCTGGAAGACAAACCCGATATGATGAAGCCGGAAATTTATGAGATCGTCCGGTTTATAGGTCGAAATATCAGTTCCGTCAACCACGATCTTCCCTTCAGTCGGCTGATCAAGTCCCCCTATCATGTTAAGCAATGTGGTCTTCCCTGAACCTGAAGGACCCACAATTGCAGTGAATTCCCCTTTCCCGATCTTAAGGTCCACTCCTTTGACGGCGTGCACGGGTATTTTTGTCGTATTGTATGTTTTATGAATATTATATAATTCAATTAGGGCCATATCATCTCCGATAGTTAAAACTTAATATGTTCTTATTGCAGATGCAGGGTTAAGCCTGATTGCCTTGAAAGCCGGGTAAACAGCACTTATAAGAGCTGTTATAATTATCATTACAAATAGAATCGGGTAAAGCTCTCCCGGCAGTCCGGGAAATAAATGAGAGCTGATCCCGTAGCTTGATAACCCCTGTGAGAATAATGAAAGGTTAATTCCTTTCTGAGCAGTTATCCAGATTGAGGATGCACCGAGCAGCATTCCTATAATTCCTCCTGTAATAGACAGGAAAACAGTTTCAATTATGATAAGTATGAATACCCTGGTGCGTTTCATACCGACAGCCATTAATACCCCAAGCTCTCTTATCCTTTCCATTACCGACATAAGCATTGTGTTTGTTATTCCGAACAGTAGAGCAAAAAGAATTATTCCAAGGAATATGTTCAATTCAACTGTCAGAGTTTCATAAGTAAGACTAAGTTCAGGTGCGAGCTGCTGCCAGGTTTCAACCGAAAGATTCTTGTACATTCCCCTCAGCTTCTTGACAGCCGGATCCATAACTTGTACTGTAGTCAGTCTTACCGCAATTTCATGGATTATAGGATTGCTGTTAAGCAGATTAAAAAGATCACTCTGCTTAACAAAGACATTGCTTTTATCAAATGATGAAGATTCTGTTTCAAATATCCCTGAAATCCGGAAAGCGGCATAAATGATATTGCCGTCAGTCCCCTGGAAACTGAGCACTATCTTTGAATGAAGCTTCAGGTCAAGTTTTTTTGCCAGTTCTCTTCCGATTACAATGGGATTCCTGCTTACTCCTTCAAAATATTCTCCTTCTGTAATGCTGGAAACGACACTTGTTACTTTTTCCTCCTGGTCTGGTATTATACCTTTTATCTCAACACCCGTAGAGGATGAAGCAGAAGCTGCCATTCCGTCAATTATCGTTCTGCCGGAAACAGCTTTAACACCGTCTATCTTTTCTATCTGCCTCTCTATCTCTTCTCCCCCGGGGATATAGTTTTCAATCAGGTTCTCTTTCCTGAATTTTTCCGTATGGATCTGAATGTGACTGAGATCCCTGTCTATAGCGGCATTTACTGTGGAATCCCACATACCGTACATTACGGCACTCGCAAAGAGTCCGCATCCGAGTCCCAGTGCTATAGCAATGAGTATTATCAGACTTCTTTTTTTATTTCGCCATACATTTTTCCAGGCAAGCAGAAAGAGCATATTCTATCTCCTGTTTAATTTCTGATAGCTTCAACAGCTTTAAGTTTCTGTACGTACCTGAATGGATACCACGCCGAAAACAAAGCAATTAAAAGTACTGTCCAGAACTGAGCTATGAATATACCGGGGGCAATGCTGAAAGGCATAATCGGCTCGAGTCCGAAAGCCAGCATAGCTTCAGCGAGATCTCCGGTAAGTTTTATAGGGTTATAGTAAAAATAAAGAAGAAGGGGGTAGCTGATAATAATACCTGCAATTACCCCGATCAGAGAAATAAAAATCGTTTCAAATGTAGTAACAAGAATCAATTTAGTCTTTTTCATTCCGACTGCAATGAGTATACCGAACTCCTTTGTCCTCTCTGCGGTCATCATCATTATGGTTCCGAAAATTCCAAATCCGATTACTATGTACAGTATGGCAAGCATTATAATTCCGCCGGCATTATCTACTTCAATCGATTGTACGAGCTCCGGGGTCATTTCTTTCCATGTCATTACTTCATAATTGTCATCGAATAATTTATTCACCTTGGATTTTACATCATCAAGTTCACCCGGTTTTTCTATCATAATCGAAAGAGAGGTAATCCTCCCTTCAGCTGAGTACAGCCACTGAGCATACGAAAGGCTTGCGTATATGAGCGATTTATTTAGATCCGGGATCGGAAATTTTATTATTCCCTCAATCGGTACCTGCGCTGCGGCTGTAATCCCGTGGTAGCCCTGCCCGTATAGAACAACAGAATCTCCCACTCCTGCTTTAAGCAGTTCAGCCAGACCCTGCCCTATCAGTATTCCCTTGCTCGAATCTGTAAGGTATTTGCCCGAAGTGATTTTTTCATTCAGTTTAAGCATACTCTTTTCCTTTTCGGGATTTATACCTATTACAGGGGATACCCTGGTCGCATTTCCGTGTGAAATTAATGTGAATGTTTCAAGTCTGGGAATAACACGGGTTACATCGGGAATTTTTCTTAACCCCGCTTCAACACCTTTATTCAGTTCCATACTCCTGTCAAGCGATCTTTTATCCCAGTAGCCTTTTGAATGTACCTGGATATATCCTGTTGAGAACTTGACGGAAGAGTCGATCATAAAGTCATAGCTTCCCTTCTGCATCGACCGCATTACCAGCGCAAGAAGCACTGCAAAGAATACAGAGGAAGCTGCAATAATCGTCCTTTTTTTGTTTCTCCAGAGGTTTCTCCATGCAAGAAGAAGATATGTTCCCATTATCTTACTCTCTTCATATTTTGTTCGGAAAAGAATGACTGGTTGATATCAGTATCGAAGTCGATCTTCTTATACTCGAGTATTGTTTTATTCCCGGGTTCATCAACAGGTACCATCTCCCAGTGCGTTAGCACTGTGCGGTCGTCCATCTTTTGAGGGTCGCTCCCATTGAATGATTTCACTATATTTTCATCTTCATCATAGTAGTCGGCTTTGAGTTCAAAATATTCCTTCTTTGATATCCACACAATGATCTTACCCCAGACCACCCCGGCATCAGGCTTGGGTGTCAGCTCAACTTTCCAGCAGTCGTACCCGCTTAAATTCTCCTCTCCAATAAATTTATGAGTGTAGTCCTTCACAATTGAAGATTCTTTCACAAGGTCATCATTTGTAAAGTCGGACCCCATCCACGACTGCATCATCATCGACGGCGGGATCTTAATTACTTTCTGTGCGGAAGGTATCCAGTTCCATACTTCGTTTTTCCTTTTGAGCGTTACAGTACCTTTATCCCTGGCTGGCTCGGTAACATATATCATAGCATAATCTGGTTCGAGTCCCCAGATTTTCAGTCCCATTGTGCGCGACCAGTCGGGCTTCACTATCGTCATTTCAACCTCCGAATAACTGCTGTTGGCTTTCATCAGCTGATCTGCTTTCTGAACTACTTCCTTTGCAGTTTGCGGAAAAACCTGGGTGCATATCGCTGCAAAAAGAAATACAAACCTGAATCTCATTTTCTCTTCCTTTTATTTACAGGTGAACAATAAGTCTTTATCAAAAAATTCTCAATTTCGTCCATCGGGAAAGAATCAGGGGCACTTACAAAATTTAATCCGATCCCGTCGAGCTGCGTCCCGAGAGCAAACGCCTTTAAATACGGCTCATTATCCCCCATCGCTTCAAAAAGCCTGGAAAGTTCTTCAATAGATTCATCTCTGACCTTAATCATCATCTTTTCCACTTCCTTCTGTGATACCGATTGGAGTATAAGCGACATATAAAGCTTCCAGTAGGTAGCGTTATTTTTAATATGAGAGAAGGAAAGGTGGATAATTTTTTTGAGGGCTTCACGGGGATTGGTTTCCTCATGGACAGAGATCATCAATTCGCCAAGCTGTTCAAAACCTTCTTTAATCAATTCCCTGAGCAGCTCATCTTTACTTGCGAAATAGTTGTACATCAGTCCTTTGGAGATCCCGGCTTCCTCTGAAATCTGTGATATAGAAGTCGCATGAAAACCATTTGTTGCGAAAAGCTTCAATGCCGCACTTAATATTTCTGTCCTGCTTGACTTTCTGATCTTTTCAAACTGTTCTTTTGTTCTCGGTGCCATTTTATATTATTTATGACTGAACGTTTGTTCAATTATAACCATTGATAGTGAAAGTGTCAAGGGAAAAGCAAAATGCATGGTGCTGGAAGTGTCTGTAAGAGCACATGGCTTAAAAGACAAAACCCCGGGATACAGGCAGGATAACAGATTTGGCGAATTATTTTTTTGCAGAATTGAACCTGATCCTGTCAGATATAAGATTTCTCTCTGGTGTACAGTTTAGATATTTGCATTATACTTATCCGAAATATCAGGCTCCCTAACCCTATCTATCACCGATTCACATACGTCTCACATACGTCTCACATACGTTCCACATACGTCCCACATACGTTCTAAACATATTTTAATTGCGGCTTAATGCCGCTTATCTAACCAATCGCTGACCCGTTAACACCAGGTTTTATTTCTACTTTGTTTTTCATCAATTTGTTTGGTTACCAAACTTTTTATGTTTGGAGGAATAAATACAGAGGAAATAATGAAGATAGGATTCATCGGCACAGGCATAATGGGAAGCCGGATGGCACACAACCTTTTGGCGGGTGGTTATGAGCTGATTGTTCATAACCGGACAAAAGAAAAAGCCGATTCACTTACCCGAGCAGGAGCTGAATGGGCTGATTCCCCTAGGAAGGCGGCTGAAAAAGCTGATATTATTTTCACAATGCTCAGCAAACCCGAAGCAGTTAAAGATGTGGCACTCAGTGAGAACGGATTATTGCAGGGGGCCAAAAAAGATGCGTTATGGGTTGACTGCAGTACAGTTGATCCCGCCTTCTCAAAAGAAATGCATGCAAAAGCTTCTGAAAAAGGAATAAGATTTATGGATGCTCCTGTTGCCGGAACCAAACAACCGGCAGAAAAGGGAGAGCTTGTTTTCTTTGCAGGGGGAAGCAATAAAGATTTTGAAGAAGTGAAACCGCTTCTGGAAAAAATGGGAAAGAAAATCCTTCACCTGGGGGAGACTGGTAAAGGCACCTCAATGAAAATGGTTGTAAACCTGATGCTGGCAGCTGCGATGGCATCGTTTTCAGAAGCTTTGGTTCTTGGCGAATCGCTTGGATTCGACAAAGAGACGCTTTTTAATACTCTGCTGGGAGGACCGGTAACGGCACCCTATCTCACTGCAAAAAAAGAAAAGTTTGCAAAGGGCGAATATGAAACAGACTTCCCTCTTCAATGGATGCTTAAAGATCTTTCTCTTGTAATCAGGACTGCAGGAGAAAATAATATAAGTCTTTCGACAGCAAACACCGTAAAAGAAGAGTTTGCTGGAGCGGAGAAAAAGGGACTCGGAGAGCTTGACTTCTCGGCACTCTATAAATTTTTGAGTAACGGGTACTGATACTTTAGAGCGAAACACCGTTTCGCATTAGTAAAGCGATTCGCTGAATCGCTTATTTTAGAACGATTCGCTGAATCGCTTATTCTAGAACGATTCGCTGAATCGCTTATTTTAGAACGATTCGCTGAATCG
>DATFVA010000098.1:0-6056 GCA_035260565.1 Ignavibacteriaceae bacterium
AGCCTTTCGATTTTGATAATATGAAAAAAATGCTGAAGGAATGGAAGGACTCGGAATAAGCCGACCGGATGCTGCCTTATTCAGAAATTACTATTTGATTTTAAATGTTATTGTGTACTTGGTTCCGTGATCATTCTCAATCTTCAGTTCTCCCGGAACCTGGCGGGTTAAATTCGTTATGAGCTGCATACCGAGAGTGGTTGTGGATCTAATATCAAAATGTTCCGGCAGCCCTTTCCCGTTATCCCGTACTTCAAGTTCAGCGTTAGTTCCGTCAATTGACATTTTTATACTGATTATTCCCTGTTTACTGTTATCAAAAGCATACTTAATTGAGTTGGATATTATTTCATTAAGTATTAATCCAAGGTTGGTTACCTGGTCCGGTTCAAGATAAACCTCATCGCTTGTAATATTACACTCTATGATCTGTGTACTGAAAGAAGCCAGAATCGCTTCTGATAGTTCTTTCATATAATTCTTAAAATTTATTCTCGATAGATCTTCATTATTATGCAGCATCTTGTAAACAAGGGCCATACTGTTGATCCGGTTTTTGCTTTTTCTGAACATCTGCTGAATCTTGACATCATTGATATAAGATTCCTGCAGATTGAGCAGACTTGAAATAATCTGGAGATTATTTTTAACCCGGTGATGAATTTCTTTAATGAGGATCTGCTTTTCCCTGAGTGAGGAAAGTAATTGTTCCTCATACGCAAATCTCTCTGCTGCCATTCCGATGATATTGGCCACCGACTGGAAAAAGTAAACATCATCAGTACTGAAAACTTTTTTGTCCCGGGAGTATGCACCCAGAACTCCGAAAGGCTTATCTTTCCCATGTACTATACAGCTTATACCGCTCTTCACCCCATCATCTGAAAAAAGAGAAGGTTTAAGAAACCGCGTCTCCTTTGAAAAATCAGATATAATAACCGGTTCTTTTGAAGCAAGAGTATACCCGGCATGGGAATCCGCATCAGCTGGAATAATAGCATTTCCAGGGAGTTCCTCTGTCCATCCTCTTCCATCAAGCAGAAGAAGTTCTTTATCCCCGGGGAGGAGCTTCAGGATTTTTATATAATCAACGCTCAGAGTTTCATATAATATTCTCATAGCATCTTTGAAAATATCCGAGATATTATTTCCTGAGACTGAACTAAGTCCAAGTTCAGAAATTGATTTTTGTTGATTGATTTTCAGCTGAAGTGAATTCTGCAGTACTTTTTTCTGTTGTACATCTGCAGCAAGCGGCATAAAAGCTGCAAATAATGTCCCCATAAAAATCTGAACAAGTATCAGCGATTCATTAGATGGTCCTTCTGCGGATTTAGCATAGCTGAGCGTCTGCCATAAGGTCATCAGGTAAAGAAATAGAATTGCAGTGGATATTTCTCTTGGACTAAAACGGACAGCAAGCCAGATGATAAACGGAATAGTTAAAAATATAAGTGGAAAAATTTCCGTCAACGTTGGAATCCCGTCCCTGAATGTATATAAGCTTATCGATGAAATAAGCAGCAGTATTAATACAAATTCAAGAGATTTTTTAAGATTCCATTTTAACCTGCGGTCAATAACCAGCAATATTATAAAAGGTGCAATTATTAAAGCCCCGCCTATATCGCCAAGCCACCAGGTGAGACCTACATATAAAAAAGAACCGGTCTTCAACAACCCTGATAGGAAGAGAAATACTGTGCCGGTCACTGTACTTATCAGGGTAGCTATAATCCCGACAAAGAAAGAAAACTTTACAGTATCAACCGGGGAATAAAAAATATACTTGTCCTTTATAAGGATCTCCACAAAGTATGCGGCGAGAACTGCTTCAAATGTATTTCCTGCAGCAATTCCAAGTGAAGCTGCTGCCGACCCTGTAATTGTTAAATTTACAAACAGTGCGCCCAGGAATACTGCTGGCCATAGATTATATCCCCATAAAATTATTGCTGCAATGGCTATCCCCGTAGGAGGCCAGACTGCAGAAGCACTTGGGTTAATAAATGCAAGACTTAATCCTATTCTCCCGGCAATAAAATACACTGCTGCGAGAACAACTATCTTCGCTAGGATTGACGGACTGAGTGACCCTCTATAATTAAGTTTAATTTTAGGAATAACCATTTTCAAAGCTTTAAACGATATAATCTACCTTCCAAGTTAAAGATATTTTAAATCGGGCAAGGGTGCTTAAAAACACAGCGGATCCTTACTGAAACAATAAGTTTAAAAAAAAGATTGGATAGCTTTTCTTCAGATGTTACTCTGTTTACTTGACTATCCAATCAATCTTAATAATTAAATTAATAAATATTAAAATGAAAGCTGATAATAAATTATCAACTTCTACTGCCCAATATAATCAGGGCAAAATAAGAGTCAAGATAAAATTCATCAGTGTAACCTTTAACACATCTACCCTTTGCATAGAGTATAAACGTTTAGAATCTTCTCACAATTTTTTTCATCTTAAATCATAAGTAAACGATTACTCCATTTTATTATTAGCGGTTTTTCTATATTTTTATAAAAAATTCAGAGCAAATAGTTCTATAATGTTTAAAGAGCGCAAAACAGTCAGGATACTGCCTTTCATCATCCTATTTATATTTAATATCTCTGCAGTCAGTTTTGCAGATTATAATTCTGCAGAAATAGTCCATCACCTTGGTATGAGAATTCCGATGGATTTAACGTTTACTAATTCCGACGGCAGTAAAGTTCTTTTGAAAGATTTAATTAATGAACCAACAGTACTCGACTTCTGTTATTATAATTGCGCCGGTATATGTACTCCTTTGATGCTGGAAGTTTCAGATGTGATTGGGAAGGTAAAATATGAACCAGGGAAAGATTATAACATAATTAGTATTAGTATTGATCAGAACGAGACTCCAACAATGGCTGCTGGAAAAAAACGTGCAATGATCGGTATGGCGAATAGGGAGGTTCCTGATTCAGCCTGGATGTTCTTAACCGGTGATAGTACAAATATTTATAAATTAACAGATGCCGCAGGCTTCCGTTTTAAAAGAAACTTTGGGGGATTTCTTCATAAAGGTGTGTTGATATTTGTTGATAAGACCGGGAAGATCGTTCAATACCTTGATCCCGGCTATAAAAAGACGGGTGATTTTGCTATCCTGCCATCGAACTTTGAACTTGCAATAGAAAAAGCAGGAAAAGGGGAAGTGACTTCAACAATTGAAAAAGTACTTCAGACCTGCTATAGTTTTATTCCAAAAGGGAATGACCTTCTTGTTTTGCTGCTTGTGCTTGCGTCAGGACTAATTTCGGTTGCCGTTGTTTTTATTGTGGTAAAGAAAGCTAAACTGAACACCTGAAAATTTCCTAAAGCCTATTCCAGGTTAAGTCTATTACTTTAAAGACTGGACTTCTATTTAAAAAAAAGAAAAATAATAATCCCGAGAACTGCAAATAGAATTACCAGTGGATTGCCGGTTATTATTTCATGATATAGTACTGCAGGGGAAATGGCCTTCAGAAAATAATCAGTCTTTGTTGAACCCAGGGACATTATTATATAGCCTACTGCAGATCCGAGATAAATCGAAAATAATACCTTCAGTATGAACCATAACTTAGATTTTATACTCATACAAAATCTTCAAATATTCAGTAACAACTTAATAAATTATTATTCAACAAATTCTTTGTCTCAGAAAATTATCGCTACTTAGACTATCCAATAGATCTGATCTGCATCAGGATGTAATTTAGAAATATTATCATTAATAATTATTTTTATGAAGATTAAAGTAAAGAATACTGCAACTCTATGAAAGAATTAAAAGCAATAAACGAGCTGACTAAAGAAGCATATAATAAAGCCGCTAAAAAATACTATGATATGTTTTATGATGAGCTGGATAAAAAACAATATGACAAAGAATTCATCGATATTTATTTAAGCAATTTAGGCAAAGGGTCGGTTATTCTTGATGCTGGCTGCGGGCCCTGCGGACATATAGATAAATTTGTGTCATGTAAAGGATTTGAAGTAATAGCGATCGATATATCTGAAAAGTGTATTGAAATGGCAAGAAATAATTCTCCGGGTATTCGATTCATAACAATGGATTTTGCTGATATGGGATTCTTAGATTCCTCATTCGATGGAATTATATCATACTACTCTATCATTGATACCCCGAAAATATATCTTGGTAAAGTTCTGAACGAATTCCGGCGGGTACTGAAGAAAAACGGAATGTTGTTTTTAACAGTCAAGTCTGGAGATGGGGAGGGTTTTCAGAAGGAACTTTTGGGGATGAAAACGCAGCTGTATGTTTCATTATTTACTGAAGGTGAATTAAAGAATATACTCGAAAGTAACGATTTTGAAATCACCAATTTAGAAAAGAGAAAGCCGTATGACGATGAAATCAATATTGACAGGCTGTATACCATATGTAAAAAAATAAATTGAAGCCCGGCATCTCTAATTATTTGTGAGTCTGAAATAAATGTGCAGGTTTTAAGGGGGAGTACGTATTGAATTCCGCTCCTTAAGGCCTCTAAACCCCCTTTAAAATGTATTGCCTCAGGTAATTCGCAAATTGTTTTATCCTCTTTTTAATTATTAAAGTAAAAAAAATTTTTACAAATCCCCGAATAAGATTGTAAATCAGACTCAGTTCCTCTATATTGCAGTACAAAAAATATATATGGCTTCAAGGAACAAAGTTAAGTTTATTTTTGTCACAGGCGGAGTTGTTTCATCTCTTGGTAAGGGCATCACTGCCTCCTCTCTTGGTCTTCTCTTAAAACAGCGCGGTTATAAAGTTACCATCCAGAAGTTCGATCCTTATATTAATGTAGATCCGGGAACTATGAACCCGTTTCAGCACGGTGAGGTTTTTGTTACTGACGATGGGGCAGAGACTGATCTGGACCTCGGTCATTATGAAAGATTTCTCGATGTAAATATGACCCGTGCAAATAATACAACAACGGGTCAGGTTTATTATGAGGTTTTAACAAAGGAGAGACGGGGTGACTACCTGGGAGCAACAGTCCAGGTGATTCCTCACATCACAGATGAAATTAAGCAGCGCATGGTGAAACTTGCCGAAATTGGTGAATACGACATAATTATCACCGAAATTGGCGGAACAGTCGGCGATATCGAAAGTCTTCCCTTTATCGAAGCTGTGCGTCAGCTTATGATGCAGTATGGTAAAAAAAATACAATAAGCATTCATGTAACGCTTGTACCTTATATACCTGCTGCCGGTGAAGTAAAGACAAAACCGACGCAGCATAGCGTAAAAAATCTCCTTGAGCTTGGAATACAACCCGATCTGCTGATCTGCCGGTCAGAGAAAAAATTAGCAAAGGAAATCAGGGATAAAATCTCTTTATTCTGTAACGTCGATACAAAATCAGTTATATCTGCATATGATTGTTCCTCCATTTATGAAGTTCCCCTCGTTTTTTATAAAGAAAAAATGGACTTAATTGTACTAAAGCGCCTGCATCTTGCCGATAGGAAAATCAAGCTTGATGACTGGGAGAAGCTGGTGGATAATGTTAAAAATCCTCAGAAAACCGTTGAAATAGCAGTCTGTGGAAAATATGTTGAACATCTTGATGCCTATAAAAGTATCATGGAATCTTTTGTACATGCCGGTGCAGAAAATAATGCCAGGGTAATCGTAAAATCGATTAGTGCAGAGAGATTTGATGATGAAGACCCGGAAAAGCTCCTGAGCGGAATAAGCGGTATCCTGGTTCCCGGTGGATTCGGGGAGCGGGGAATAGAAGGCAAAATTAAGGCAGTAAAATATGCCCGCGAAAACAAGATCCCATTCTTTGGTATATGCCTGGGACTGCAGTGTGCCGTAATCGAATATGCCAGGAACGTCTGCGGTATAACTAACGCCAATAGTTCCGAATTTAAACAGAACAAATATAGCGTGATTGATCTTATGCCGGATCAGAAAAATATTAAGAATATGGGGGCTTCTATGCGGCTGGGTTCCTATCCCTGCAATATACAGCCAAATACTAAAGTAATGAAAGCTTAC
>DATFVA010000099.1:0-5028 GCA_035260565.1 Ignavibacteriaceae bacterium
TCAAGTTTTCCGGCGATCACTTCACCGGTAGTTCCGTCGATAGAGATAAAGTCACCTTCTTTTAAGTGCAGGTTTTCTTTACCCTCAACGCCTATGGTACCATCTTTATAATTAATCCTTAAGGAGCCGCAGCCTGCAACGCAGACTTTTCCCATTTGTCTTGCAACAAGCGCAGCATGTGAAGTCATCCCGCCTCGTGCAGTAAGGATGCCTTCGGAGGCATTCATTCCTTTTATATCTTCAGGTGAAGTTTCGATTCTCACAAGAATTACGCTCTCCCCCCGTGCAGCCATATCTTCGGCATCCTGGGCGTTAAGAGCAATCCGGCCTGAGGCAGCACCGGGACCTGCATTCAATCCTTTGGCAATAAGTTTTCCTTCATCTATTGCTTTTCTCTTTTCATTGAGATCGAATATTGGTCTGAGCAGCTGGTTCAACTGGTTTGGCTCAATCCTTAAAATTGCCTCTTCCCTGGATATCAGTTTCTCTTTTACCATATCCACGGCCATTTTAATAGCCGCAAAACCAGTGCGTTTACCAACGCGGCACTGAAGCATCCATAACGTTCCCTGCTGTATTGTGAATTCGATATCCATCATGTCCTTATAATGCGTTTCAAGAGTTTTCCTGATATCATCCAGCTGCCTATAAATTTTCAGATCGTCCTCTTTAAGCTTTGCTATCGGTAGGGGAGTGCGGGTTCCTGCAACAACGTCTTCCCCCTGTGCATTAAAGAGATATTCACCGTAAAACACATTTTCACCGGCAGCAGGATCGCGGGTGAAAGCTACTCCGGTTCCGGAGTCCTCTCCCATATTTCCGAACACCATTGATTGGACATTCACCGCTGTTCCCCAGGCCGCAGGGATATTATTTAATCTTCTGTATACAATTGCACGATCATTCATCCAGCTCCCGAAAACTGCTCCGATTGCGCCCCATAATTGTTCCATAGGATCAGTGGGGAAATCATGCCCCGTTTCTTTTTTAATTGCCGCTTTGAATTCCTCAACAAGTTCCATTAGATGTTCTGTTGACAATTCAGTATCGAGTTTAAACCCGTGCTGATCTTTTTTCCGTTCCAGGATAACTTCAAAGGGATCTTCTGCTTTTTTATCCTGCGGTTTTAATCCTAAAACAACATCCCCGTACATCTGCACAAACCTTCTGTATGAATCGTATGCAAAACGCGGATTATTTGTTTTCTTAATTATTCCTTCAACGGTCTGATCATTCAATCCCAGGTTAAGTATAGTATCCATCATACCAGGCATCGAAGCACGCGCTCCGCTCCTTACAGATACCAGCAAGGGATTCTCAGGATCGCCGAATTTAGCGCCCATCTGTTTTTCTACCCGCTGGAGTGCGGTTTTTACCTGAGCCGATAGTTCTTTAGGATATTTATTATTATGATCATAAAAATATGTACATACTTCTGTGGTGATAGTGAATCCGGCAGGTACCGGTAACCCTATATTCACCATTTCTGCAAGGTTTGCTCCTTTACCTCCGAGAAGCCCTTTCATCTCTGCTTTGCCGTCGGCTTTCTTACCTCCGAAAAAGTATACGTATTTCTGCTGTTTAGGCATTACTTATCCTCCAATCTATATTATCTCATTATTTTGGTTCATATAATTTTTTTAATTAATTCCTGAAAGTATAAAGTCCTTGAACTCACTTTCATTATCCATCCTTAATTCAATCTTTAAGAAAAATATATCGATATCATCAAAATCCTTTGCGAACCTTGTAAGTTTAACTGCATCTTTTTCAGTTGTAACAACTGAATGTGAATTAGTCGAATAAAATTTCCTCCTTATTTCCTGTACCTCCTTGTCTGAATAATTTTTATGGTCTCTGAAAATCATCTGGTTTGAAGTATCAACACTTGTCTGCTTCAGAATATTGATGAATGAATACGGGTTTGCTACACCCGAAACCACCAGGCTCTTCTGTCCCTTAAATTCTTCCAGTCCGTACCTTGTTCCATGTTTGACATCACCGAATTCAATTGCCTTATAATATGCTGTAAATATTCTTTTTCCCTTAAGGTACCGGTTATATTTTTCGGGAATTTCCTCAGGCGGAGTAAATTTTCTGTTAATTATGACTGCATCTGTCCTGTCCACCGATCTAAAAGGTTCACGCATCATCCCGGCAGGCAGCAGGTTCTGTTTGAAAAAATCATATTCCGTCAAAAATCTCTGTTCAAATATCAAAAGGTCGAGATCTCTTTTAATCCAGCGGTGCTGATAAGCATCATCCAGCACTATTGTGTTAACACCTGTATCACTTATAAAGTTCTTTGCGCCTTTTACCCTGTTTTCTGAAACAGCAGCGGGCACCTTACATTCCATGGCAGTTATATAAATTTCATCACCGCAGTTATTAACCGGGGCCAGTATGTTTTTACCATCCGATACAAGCAGATAACCACGCGTATTCCTGCCGTAGCCGCGGCTTAAAACGCCGACTTTCATTCCGGAATCTTTTAACAGATTCGTTAACGTTATAACAAGCGGAGTCTTGCCGGAACCGCCGACTGAAATATTTCCCACCGATATCACTTTGGAACTGACATTTTCGGATGCAAAAATGTTTTTGTTAAAGAACAAGTTCCTTATGCCGATAACCAGGGCATAGAAGGGAATAAAGGGATATAATATCAGTCTTAATAATTTCACATTAATTCATTTCTCAAAATTTTCAGATTGCCGCTGCAGTTCATTCAATGTCTTTTCACAATCTTCTATGATCTTCGAAGTTTCCTCTCTGCTCAGGTTATCATCTATATAAACAGGTTCAGAATAGAATACATTCGCCTCCGTAAAAAATTTCGGAACCTGGAATTTATCCCAGCTTTTAAGAAACCTTTTTTTCCTGAATCCTATTCCCATAAGCACGAGCGGCAGTCCGGCTTTTTTTGCAGAAATAACCGCACCTGCCTTCAGTTTATGCGGAGGTCCTTTAGGTCCGTCCGGCGTTACTGCAATAGAATACCCGTTCCGGGCAAAATCTATCATTAAACCGAGAGCAATTTCTCCGCCTTTGCTGCTTGAACCACGCAGAACTTTATAATTCCATTTTTTCAAAATCTTTGCAAGCAGTTCGCCATCCTTACTTTTGCTGGTCAGCCCGGCAAAGTTTTTATTCCTGTTAAGATACCAGGGAAGCAGCATCGTGCCGTGCCAGAATCCGAGTATGTAATTCTGCTTTTTATGCTCGAGGTTATCCACAATTTCTTTGTTCTTAAAATTGATCCTTATTGTCCTGCACAGAATATCAACAAGTTGAAAAAGAACATAATTACCTGCAAAACGCAGGGCATCCTGCTTAGCCTTTTTAAGCTTCATTCAGCATTGAGTATATAATTTTTGCGGCCCGGCCTGAAGCTCCGGCTGAACCGAGCTTTGCCTTTAACTGAGATAGTTTATCCTTAATCTTCATGTATAGAGTATTGTCTGATAAAATCTTTTTACATTCCGAATAGACTGAATCAGCATTTACTCCATTTTGAATTAATTCGGGAACAATTTTTTCCCCTGAAATAATATTTGCCATCCCGATATTATCTACCTTCACAAGGCTCTTCCCTATCAGGTAGGTAAGAATACTTGTTTTGTAGACAATTACCATCGGGAGACCGAAAATTCCGGCTTCGAGGGTAGAGGTGCCGGATTTTATTATCCCAATTTTGGAATACTTCATTAAATCATATGTGAAACCCTTAACAACTTTAAAGTTTTTTGAAAATACAGAGTTGTGGAAAATACTTTCTTCAAAGTTGGCAGAACAGGCAACAATCACCTGTAAATCATAATCCGCTGCAATTCTTACTGCACCTTTTATTACTTCGGGAAATATTTTGTCAACTTCGTGTTCACGGCTTCCGGGCATAACAAGCAATATCTCTTTATCAGGCAGGTTAAATTTATGAAGCAGGTCCTCCCGGCTTAAAAACTTATAATCATCGATCCTCTCAACAAGGGGATGTCCTACCAGCTCAACATTTATATCATTCTTCCTGTACAATTCTTCCTCAAAAGGGAAAACGACAAGCATTTTGTCTACAAGATTTTTAATCTTTTTAATTCTTCCGCCGCCCCATGCCCAGACCTGGGGGGAGATATAATAAATGATTTTAACCCCGATGGCTTTTAATTTCTTTGCAAAGTTCAGATTAAAGCCAGGGTAATCAATAAGCACTGCGTATGAAATATCATTCTCTTTAATGGTACTTACCAGCTCGCGCTGCACCCGTTTGATGAACGGAATATGCTTCACAACTTCTGCAAATCCAAGGAAGGCCATCCTGTTTATATGATAAAGAATGTGCATTCCTGCTTCTTCCATTCTGTCACCGCCGAGACCGAATATATTAATATTCTTATCGAGTTTTTTTAACTCTTCAATAAGAGCCGCCCCGATGTAATCACCCGAGACCTCGCCGGCAATTATCATTATGTTCTTCTTTCGCTTCACATTCATATCAGAGTCTTCTTAAAAACCAGATAAGCAGAAGTGTAATTACTACAAAAGTGAAAGCCTGCAGACTTCTGTTTTCAGACTTTAATCCTTTTTTAATATTATAAGACGGCTGTTCTATACTGCCTGCTTTATATTTCGTAATCCGCGGGATAAACCGCGGTACATTTGCCTTATATGCTTTAAACTCTTCTCCGAAAGTTTCCTCAAGATACTTTTCTTCCGCCTGCACGATCATATAATACTGAAAAGAAAAGAACAGGAACCCGGCAATCTGAAGCCAGGGGAAAAGGGCAAACGACATAATCCCAAGACCGGTGTACATCAGAATATTCCCCATGTAAAGGGGATTGCGCAAATGAGCAAAAGGGCCGCTTACAATCAAATAAGTACCGCCAACGCCGCCTGTTGTTCTGGTCTCACTTCCTGCCCAGCTTACGCCCCATAACCTGATCGACTCACCGGTTAAAGCGATAATGAAACCGGCTATCAGGCTCCATATATTTGGATAGGCAAATACCAGCATCACCACTACAAAAGGTA
>DATFVA010000100.1:0-6967 GCA_035260565.1 Ignavibacteriaceae bacterium
CCGGCTATACAGGGTAGAAACATTACGATTTTAACGGTTTGCCCCAAACAGATTATATTTCAATCCTCCGATCTCGGATCTTCTCCTTCAGCCGAAGAGCAATTCCTGCTTTTATTTTACTCACAATTATGCTAAATTTGTATGAAAATTAAACGGTTTAGGGGTCTGCCATACTTAAATTAACCAATTCTCTCGGCCATCTCTCGGCCATCTTTCGGCCTTCTCTCGGCATTAAACTACGGTATAACTCCGATGAAATACCGGGGATCAATAAGCTTCTGACAGTCCGGCCCATAAATTTCGGATTAAATATTACTTTTTAGTCGGCTCCTTTCTATAAAAAATAAAATAACGGCTTTAGCCATTTTATTCAGGATTTGCGTCATACCGCCTGCTATACAAACCTTATTTCACGTACCAACCTTAGTAACGCAGTCTCTTACCAAAAGAATTCCGGGCTTATTACCTTATTCTCATTCAAGGTTTTTATCATCTCCATTCTGTTTAATAAGGTAATAAGGTTTTCAGGTTGTATATACTAATAAGCTACTAAGGTAAAGTTAGAGCATAAGTTTTCCCTTTCAGGGGATTATATATTAACCTTATTTTTGTCTTCTAACCTTAGTAACCCAGACTTAATCTAAGTGAACCCCAACCTTATTGACCTTATATTTCTTCTGTCCTTAATAATTCAACACCCCTCTTCAAAATCTATTCCGCATTCGTTTCGTTGTTCGCTCCATACAATCTTATCGCAGCAAGCCGTCAACTAAATTTTGCAGATAACATTCTTCCATACCAACTATTCCAAAACTCTAGAAATAAAGTCTTTTCAAAATTGCAAACTTCCTAAAATATCTTGACTAAAAAATCGTAGCGAAGTCGAAGATCCCGTCGATAGACGGGGCGAAGATCCTGATTTTAACGAGCTGACTGAGGATACCATTATGCGCATAATTGTGCAGCCTTCTATCAAAGGAAAAATAATTCAGATCCCTGGTATGTGTCCTTGCCCTTAAAACCGATCAAAATACTGTGTAAATAAGTACTGAATACGCTGTGAATACGCACTGAATACGCACTGAATACGCATTGAAAACGCACTGAAAACGCTGCTATTACCTTATAATTCCCTGTAAATCAATTATAAAATGCTCAGCGCCAAGCCTTATAGTTTATCTTTACCCGGAATTCAAAATTCTAAGGGGAAATTCTATAAATTTTTATATAAAGCTATGATAAATCGATATTTATGAATTTTATTTATTCCGCTGGTATTCTTATCAATTGGTAAAAATTTTTCTCAAATCAACTTTTTACAACCTAACTTTTTATAAATTTATGATTGATTTCTAAACAAATTGGATTTTATTGCTTTCTTTGGTGAAGCTTAATAAACAGACAGGATAATTATGGCTAAAGCGGAAAAATACACAATCGGGGTCGATCTTGGCGGAACCAGCGTCAAAATCGGAATAGTTTCAGAAAAGGGAAAGATCAGCAAGAAGCTTTCGGTTGAGTCCAGATCGGCCGATGGACCTGACGCAGTGATTGAGCAGATCAAAAAGGGAATCTATGAAATACTTAAAAAATCCAAAAAGAAAATATACGGGATAGGTATTGGCGCTCCGGGTGTCGTTTCAGTGAAAAAAGGAACAGTTGAAAATCCGCCTAATTTTCCGGGCTGGGAAAAAGTGAACCTGGGAAAGCTGATCGAAAAAGAATTCAATAAAAAGGTTTATGTTGAGAATGATGCCAATGCTGCTGCGATCGGTGAGCTTATTTTCGGAATGGGAAAGAAATATGATTCGTTTATTATGGTTACGTTGGGGACAGGAGTAGGAGGCGGTATTATAATCAATAATAAGATTTACCGGGGAGAGTTTGGTGCTGCAGGAGAAATAGGTCACGTTACAATAAATAACGAAGGTCCCAGGTGCAACTGCGGTTCCTTTGGATGCATTGAAGCATATGTCGGCAATCATTACCTGGTGAGCCGGATTAAAAAGGAATTGCCCGATCATCCGGACTCGAAGATATGGGAGCTGATAGACGATGATCTTGAACAGCTTTCGCCCAAAATTATCGACACTGCTTCTGAATCCGGTGATCCATACGCCCAGTCAATTGTCAAGAAAATGGGATACTTCCTTGGATGTGCATTAGCTTCTGTCAGCAACCTGCTTGATGTAAGCACATTTATAATAGGCGGGGGAGTATCGGGTTTCGGGAAACCTCTGTTTGATTCTATAAAAGAAACCGCTTCTTTACGGGTTCTGACCCCTTTGCGTGATAGAATTAAGGTTCACCCGGCAAAGTTAAAAAATGATGCCGGGATTAAAGGGGCATCTGCTTTAGTGTTTTATAAATCCTGAGGACAGATTTATCTTTGAAATATTAATATTCATATCAATTCTTAAATGAGAAAATTCTTACTGATATTAATTCTATTTTCTGCCCGGGAATTTGCTCAGCAAAATGATTCAACCTATTTGAACTCTCCTGATTCTGTATATACATCCCCGGCTGACTCTCTACTATCGCCTGATTCCATCAAAACAAAACCCGGGGACATTGATACAGTGATCAATACCAGTTCGTCTGATTCATTAATTTTTGTGATCAGTCAGAAGGAAATGTACCTTTACGGCACCAGTGAAATTCAATATAAACAGACGGATCTTACGGCGGCGAATATCAAAGTTGATTTTGAAACAGGAGGAGTAGAAGCAGAAGGTGTTCCCACAGACACTTCTGAAAAATATGCAGGCACGCCAGTTCTAAAAGATAAAGGGGAGACCTATGAAGGTTTCAGGATGAAATTTAATTTTAAATCACAGCGGGGATTTATTGCTTCTGCAGGGACCGAAAATGAAGGGGCTTATTACACCGGTTCGAAAATAAAAAAAGTAGACAAAGATACTTATTTTATTAAAGACGGTATTTATACCACCTGCGATAAAAAAGATCCGGATTATTTCTTTTACTCGCCAAAAATGAAAGTGGTTCAAAAACAGCAGGTTATGGCCGAATGGATATGGCTGTTCATCGGTGACGTTCCTCTGCCGGTGCCACTGCCTTTTGCCGTCTTCCCATTGGAGTCCGGCAGGCGATCCGGTATTATTCCACCTGTTTTTGGTGATGACGGAACTTATGGGAAATATTTTGCCAGGTTCGGATATTTCTGGGCGATCAGTGATTATATGGATTGGAACCTGACCGGCGATTATTATACCCGCGGGAGTTATCGGGCTAATTCAAGGTTACGTTATGCGGAAAGATATAATTTTACAGGAACTTTACAGGGAGACTATTCAGATCTGAAATCCGGTCTTCCTACCGATCCAGACCGGTCTGAGAGGGTCGACTGGAGAATAATGTGGAGCCACAACCAGTCGTTTACACCAACGATGCGTTTTGATGCAAACCTGGAGTTCACCTCCGGTAATTATACTTCGAGAAACGTGACGGATTTTAACGAGCTATTAAGGAATGAAATAGTTTCAAATGCAACATTTTCCAAGACCTGGGACGAGTCCGGTAACAGTCTTACAGCTAATTACAATAGAAGACAGGTGCTTCAGACGGGGGAGATAAATGAAGTGCTGCCAAGTTTAACTTTCACAAAATCACAGAGTTATCCATTCAGAGGTAAAGGAGTTGGTGAACAAAAATGGTATGAATTATTCGGATATAATTACACCGGTCAGTTCCAAAATAATAGAACAAAAACAAACGGTAATCTGAATATAAGAGGAGGGTTCAATCACCAGATTTCGGCAGGCCTTTCACCAAAAATAGGATATCTAAGCATCGCCCCTTCTGTACGATACCAGGAAAGATGGTATAATAAAAGGGTGGTTTATGAAAGGGGTATTTCACGGGCTACAGGACATGATACTACCTTTATTAATGATGAACACGAGTTAAATTTGATAAGAACATTTGGGCTGGGGGTAACTGCCTCCACAAAGTTTTACGGAATATTTCCCGTGAATAGTTTCGGAATTAATGCCGTCAGGCATACAGTAAATCCAAGTATTTCCTATAACTACAATCCTGATTTCTCAAAGCCATTCTGGGGATATTATGGCTCGTACCTTGATCCCAACAACAAGGTTATACATTATGACAAATTTCAAAGAGAGGTTTTCGGAGGTGCTCCATCCAGCGAAGCACAAAGAATCACTTTTTCACTAGGAAATATTTTTGAAATGAAAACACAGCCCGATCCTTCCGACACGACCTCAAAAGAACAGAAGATTCAACTTCTCAACCTTTCGGCATCCATGAGCTATAATTTTGCTGCAGATAGTATGAGGTTATCTGACCTTGGCTTACAGTACAGGACACAGATAGGAGACTGGTTTAATTTCTCAGGAAGTTCAAATTTTACTCCTTACGATTACCAGGGGACAACTTCAAGAATAAATAAATTTCTTGTAAATGAAGGTAAAGGGTTTTTACGGTTAACTAATTTCAGTTTTTCCATTTCCACAACTTTATCTGGTGAAAAGTTAAAATCTGCAGAGGCTAACAAAACATCTGAACCAGAAGGGGAATACGAACTTCAGAACGAAGATAATGTATACAAAGGATTATATTCCGATAAAGAACCTGATTTCGCAATTCCATGGGACCTTTCACTGACTTATAATTATTCTTTGACTAAACCAATACCAAATCAAAAAACCGAAGTCTCAAACTTAAGCGGAGGTATAAACTTTAACCTGACTCCTAAATGGAAGTTTTCATTTACAGGCAGCTATGATTTTCAGAGACATGATTTTGCAGCTCCCCAGATCAGGATTTCACGGGATCTTCATTGCTGGTTAATGGACTTCACCTGGAATCCCATTGGAACTTACAGGGGTTATCGCTTTGAAATCAGGGTTAAAGCACCCCAGCTCCAGGATTTAAAGGTTACAAAACAGGATCAATTTTATAGCGGAAGGGGATACTGATGCAGAAATATATAATCGACGGTAATAACCTGATAGGAAAGATAAGGGAATTACAGGATCTCCAGAATAAGGATAAACAGGCTGCCAGGGAAAAGCTTGCTTTCTTAACAGACAGTTATTTCCAAAGCAAAAAAGTTAAAGTTTCACTCCACTTCGATGGTTATCAGAATACCCCGATCAGAATAAATTCAGCAAAAATAATTTATTCTGAAAATAAAACTGCCGACGAGAAAATAAAGTCTGAAATCTCAGCTTCAAAAAATTCAAGAAATATTACGCTTATTACTTCCGACAATAATTTGAGGGAATTCGCACGGGTCTGCAGTTGTTCGGTAATTTTATCAGAAGATTTTGCCAAAGACCTGAAAAAGAGAAGTGAGCAGGATGATGAAGAGAGACGAATACAGTCAATTAACGACATTGAGGAATTCAAGCGAATCTTTAATGTAAAAAAATAATCATCCGCATTTCATATTTTTATTCCTTTTAAGGAAATTATTTTATATTTTGACTCCCAGTCTAAGGTTGTTGAATACCAATTAAGTGAGCAGCAAATAAGCGATTCTCACCGAATATTTGGATATACTTTTAACATATTTAACCAATTAATTAACCAGTCATATTAATATAAAAAGTGAGGTGTTATGTACAAAGGATTATACCGTAAATCTTCGTTCCTTTTTGCCCTATTATTATTGTCTATATTTTCAACAAATCTTTATCCACAAGGGGTTGACGAATCACGGGTAGACCATTTGACACAGGAAATGATACAATCATATATCCCGGCAAACGTTAATGGAGATGTAATCACGATCGACGGGTTTGATAATTATAATATCGGAGTTGATTTCGCCGAACCCCATATGTCCTCAAATCCGAATGATCCACTTGAGTATTTCAATGCTTTCAACATCAATGGAGCTCACAGAACTTATGATGGACATGACTGGCTGGCTTCAACCCCTTCATTTGGTACTTCAGTTGCAGGAGATCCTGTAACTGCTTATGACAGCTTAGGAAATCTTTTTTATATGCAAATGTATGGAAGTATTTCAGGTGCCAAAGTTATACGATCATCCGGTAATGGTCAAACCTGGTCAGGAGCTGTAAACGCTGTAAGCGGTGGTGATAAATGCTGGATGGCTGCTGATCAAACAAGTGGTCCTTATGCTAATTATGTTTATGCAACTATGACCAGTACAAGTTTTTCCGGACAAAATTTTGCCAGGAGCACTGATCTGGGAGCCACATTTACTCAGACTTTTTCAACATCCGGTTCTCCTTTACCAGGTGCAATGGTTTGCGTAGGAGCGAATGTGGTTGGCGGAGATGTTTCAGGCGGTTGTGTTTATTTTGTAACCGATGAAGGAAATTCATTTGCAGCCACTTATAGGCTATATCGTTCTACTAACGGCGGAGCTAACTTTACATTAATGTCTACAAATAACTTTGCTGGTTATGTAGGATCAGATGTGAACGGTAGAAATTCAGTTCAGAATATGAGAACAAGACCATATCCCTTTATTGCTGCAGATAATAGTTACGGAGCTTACCGTGGCAGATTATACCTGGTTTATGCTTCTAATACTCCTGCAGGAAGTGGTAATAAACCTGACATTTTCTGTCGTTATTCTACAGATCAGGGAGCAACGTGGTCTTCTCCTGTAGTTGTAAATGACGATCCGTCAACCACAGCTAATAATCAATGGCATCCGTCCATTTGGTGCGATAAAGAGACCGGAAGATTTTTTGTTAAATGGATGGATACGAGAGATATTCCAACATCTGATAGTGCATATATTTATGCGAGTTATTCCGATGACGGCGGAGTAACATTTGCCCCAAACCAGAGAATATCAAATGTTAAAATGAAAATTAATTGCTCCACATGCGGCGGCGGTACCCCCCGTTACCAGGGTGATTATGATGCCATAACTTCAGCTGGTGATATTTCAATGATGGTATGGACAGATTTCCGGAATGGAAGTTTTGCAAGCTAT
>DATFVA010000101.1:0-8601 GCA_035260565.1 Ignavibacteriaceae bacterium
GACTACTTCTTTAATCCAGCTCTTAATCTCTTTCTCATAGAATATACGCTCATAAAGTTCAACCTGGAATTCTTTTGCAAGCCTTGTCCAGTCGCTCCGGACAAACTCCAGACCTACAAATTCCAGCTTCTCACCCCCCTCTGTTTTGCGCAGCCCGGCATATCTTTTTTTCGCTCCGTACTCGCCTCCTCTTGCCGGAGTAATTATAAATTTTCTGTAGTATTTTTCATATTCTATTTCAAGAAACGATTCCGCATTATATTCTTCACGCAGTCTTTTTTTCCAGTAAAGATTTAGATCACCAACTAACTTTTCTCCATCCTGTGTAGTAAAGTTCTTCATATTTTCAGGCAGCTTAACAAAAAGAGAATCGGTATCACCGTATACAACATTGTAGCCATTCTTTTCAAGATACTCCCTGCTCCTTAGAAGTAGCCACTGTCCGGTTCCTGTTATGGCAGAAGGAAGATCAGGGTGATAAAACCTGCATCCATAGGAACCCATTACGCCATAGAAGCTGTTCATCAGTATTTTAATAGCCTGTGAAAGCTGTTTATCTTTTTTCTTCTTGGCTTTGGTTCTTTGTTCTATAAGCTTTGTAATAAATTCCGGAAGGAAGTGTTCTGAACCGGAGAACTCATAGCCGGCAGGAGTTCTTAAAGTATTCTGATAGGAAAGCAGTCTTGACAGGGGATCTATTTTAAAGGTCTGGATAATTGACGGATACAAACTCCGGAAATCAAGTACGATTACACTATCATATATTCCCGGTATAGGATCGAATACATAACCTCCGGCAGCGTGCTCTGATAACCCTAGATCTTTTATATTCGGGGCAACATATCCTCTGCGATGCAGTTTTGGAAGGAAGAAATGATCAAATGCCGCAGTCATCATTCCGAGCTGATCCATCAATAAACCCGAAAGCTGTGAACGCCTGATTGATAATTCTATCAGCCCGGATTTCTTAAAGATTTCCGTTACAAGTACGGCATCCTGAAGATTATATTCTGCAAGTTTCTTTTTATCCTCAACAAATAATCTTTCTATTTCAGCTACTTTATTTTCATCGGGTGTAATTGTTTTCCCTTCCTTCAGCAGCTCCTGAGCTACTGTCTCAAGCTTATAATCCTCGAATGTAAAAAATGAAGAACGCAGCGACTGCGGTCCGTCAATAACCACTCTTCCATATATGGTTGCAAAATAACCTCCGCCTTTGCGGCTTCGCAGCGATACTCTCCCGTTGCGGCGTGCTATTTCAAATGGAATATAGAGCTCATTGCATTTTGCTTCGAGGAACATTAAATCAAAACCGATTACATGCCAGCCGATTATTACATCAGGATCATTCTCTTTAAACCAGGAGATGAAGGAATGCAGCAATTCTTTTTCATCCGGGTAGAAAGAGACGAATTCATCGTCCCTGCCTTCCCCAAGCATAAATACTTTTTGTTCGGCTGTAGAGCGAAACGCTGTTTCGCTTTCTGTAGAGTGAACCGGTGTTTCGCTCAATCCTGCGTTTCCCTTTACTGAATCGGGAAGCGAAACAGCATTTCGCTGTATAGTGGTCAGGTTTACTGCTATTGAATATAGTATCCTGTTCCCTGATCCTGTTTCAATATCTATCGAGACAACTTTTAGATCCGGGGTAAATTCACAAGCTTCTATTTCCGGATTTGTAAACCTGGTGAGTCTGCCCTCAGAAGAAGCTTTCCCAGTAATTTTAATCTGTGCATTGAGAAACCGTTCCATCAGGTATCTTCTAACCGGATCAACATCAGCTTCATAATTTCTTAGCCCTTTTTTATCCAGTTCTTCTGCTGCCTTCCTCAGATCCCTTTCACTATTGAAGTAAACAGCATCTACATCCTCTCCGGCAAAGTTTTTAAGCTTTACTGGTTTTCTTTTATGAGGAGCCATTATTCCGGGATCAGCATCGGATCTTTGTATAAAGAAAACGGGCCGCACATTGGTTATAAGTACTTCCACCGGAAGCGAATTCTCCGTCACCCCCATAAATTTGAGAACATTTTTCCCATTAATGTCCTGCCACTCACCGGTCAATATAAATGCTTTAACAGTTTCCAAATATAATTTTCTCAGGTTTTATCTATCCTCTGTAAAAATTTCACTATTTTTCAGTGTATTCAATTCAATTATTTTTCTGAAAGAATTCGTTTTTCGCAAAGAAATTAAGGATAAAAATGAAAATATATCTCTTTTTTATGATATTCGGACTGTTTTCAATGATAATCACAGCCCAGGATAAAGATACAGTAACAACAGATTCAGGACTGAAATACATAATCCTTGAAGAAGGAGACGGCATAAAAGCTGAACCCGGGAAGGAAGCCACAGTCCACTATACAGGTTATTTAACCGATGGGAAAAAATTCGATTCTTCTGTCAAAAGGAATCAGCCTTTATCTTTTACAATTGGTGAACATAAAGTAATAAAGGGATGGGAAGAAGGCGTTGCATTGATGCGCGTAGGAGATAAATTCAGATTTATTATTCCTCCGCAGCTGGGATACGGAGAAGCCGGGGCGGGTAATGTTATTCCTCCTAACGCTGCACTTATTTTTGATATTAAACTGCTGGGAGTTGCAGAACCTAAACTGGCACTGGGAGATACTCTGCTGGTTACTATTTTTGAAAGCGGGATTGATTCTGCAATAAGTCAATATCATTATCTTAAGAATACCATGCCTGAGCAATACGATTTCAGGGAACCGCAGTTAAATACACTGGGATATCTCCTTCTCAGAAACCAGATGATCAAAGAAGCTATAGAGATATTCAAACTTAATGTTGAGGTTTACCCGGAATCAGCAAATGTTTATGACAGTCTTGGTGAAGGATACATAGCAAACGGAAATGTACAGCTTGCAATTGAGAATTATCAGAAGTCGCTTGAGTTAAACCCCGACAATGAGAATGCGGTAGAAATGCTTAAAAAGCTCAAGAGTAAATAGCAGATGAAAAGTCCGCTTTTCAAGATCGTCACCATTCTTATTGCGGTAATTTTTATACCTATTCTCTTCTTTACAGTATATGAGATCAGCTCTCTGAATAGCAGCGAAAAGGTGCTTAACCAGATCTATTCTAATCAGCTCGATGCGATATTGTTTTCAGTGAACCAGTATTCTGAAGACCTGGTGAGCAGCTGGAGAAATAAGATAAATAATTCTGTGCTTGATAAAAAGTATGAATCCACTGTTTCATTTTTAAACGCTAACAATACTGTAAGTTATGTGTTTACTGCCGATAGCGTAAACGGAGAGAATCTCAGAGTTTTTGAACGGGAAGGGGAAAATGAAAAAGAGAGAGGGTCTGCAGCAGAGATCCTGAGAGCAAATACAGTTGTAATAAACAGACTTTATACGTACAAAAAAAGCGGATATCTTAAGCTTGAGCCTGTTGATATTTCATCTGACAGTACCGCGGTGGTTTTCCTGCTGGATGATAATTCGGTCGGCTGCGTAGTATTCAATTCTGCATCATTTATAAATCAGCTCCTCGACTCAAAAATGAAAAGTATTGCGGGAAATGAATTTATCCTTGCAGTGTACAGACCGTCCGGCAATAATATTGTTCTTTCCACCGACAGGATAAACACCGCGGATATCCGGCAGAAGAAACCCTTATGGCTGCTTCCGCAGTATAGTCTCGGGATAACACTTAAGGGAAAAACTATCGATGACCTTGTCAAAGCCCGGACTTATCAAAACCTTATCCTTATCGGCGGAATAAGTTTACTGATCATTCTCGGCATCTGGCTGGTTTTCAGAAATCTGAAGAAGGAAATACAGCTGGCGCAGATTAAAGCGGATTTCGTCTCGAACGTTTCACACGAACTAAGGACGCCGTTGTCGCTGATAAGCCTGTTTGCCGAGACCCTGCAGCTGGGCAGAGTAAAAACAGAAGAGAAGAAAAATGAGTATTATTCGATCATACACTCCGAGACAAACAGGTTAAGCAGTATAGTGAACAAGGTGCTCAATTTCTCGAAGATGGAAGCCGGCAAAAGGTCATTTCATTTTGAAATTTCTGATTTGAATAGCGTCACAGATAATGTATTCAATACGTATAGGTTTCACCTCCAGAATAATAATTTTGAATTTGAGTTCTGTAAAGATGAAACAATAGCCGAAGTATATCTTGACAAGGATGCGGTTTCTGAAGCAATTATAAATCTCATCGATAATGCGGTTAAATACAGCGATGAGAATAAGAGTGTCATTTTGAGAACGGGTAAAGAAAATGGTTATGTGTTTGTAGAGGTTGAGGATAAGGGGATAGGCATACTGGAGGCTGATCAGAAAAAGGTCTTTGAAAAATTTTTCCGGGTTTCAACCGGCTACATTCATAATACAAAAGGAACCGGTCTCGGACTCTCACTCGTAAAGCAGATCGTTGATGCACACAATGGAAAAATTATCCTCTCAAGCGCTCCGGGAAAGGGAAGCAGGTTCAGGATTCTGTTCCCGGTATAATCACTTCAGCAAATGACCTCTCCCGATGAATATCTTCTGAAAGAGATTATTCTGTTTTCCGTTAAAATAAGCCCCGTCATTTTCTGTAGATGTAATAATCGTTCCCGATGATCCTTCATAAGCTGCAAGTACAACTCCGCCGGCTGATGTCGATTCTATAGTCACCGTGTATTCAGCCTTACCCAATTCAGAATCTGAAGGATTATTAACAAATGAGGTACTGCTTGTATGTGCAAGTGTTCTGATGTATGCAGCTGTTTTTGCCGAATCGGTTCTGCCGCCGTTTATCGTCCAGTGATCATCATTTTTTACAAGTTCAAATGAACTGTCGGGATAAGTAAACGTAATTTTTTTCCAGTTCGCCGGGTCATCACTTACAAGCGAGTTATTTCTGAAGTTGTCCGGTTTCTGGTTGAAAGCCATATCAAGAAAACCCTGCGTTTCATAAACTTCATCTTCGCCGTTTAACCTTACAAATGTATTCATCTGCCTGGGCTGCTGGAATGAAAACTTCCCTACTATCAGATCAAGAGTTTTATCATTCCCTTCATATACTTCAACGCGGGTACCGGCAGAATCGACTTTAAACTCAGGCCATTTCGATTTATCCTGTGCGGCAACTCTTGCCGGTTTAACCTGTACGAGCATTCCCAGGAGTGATGAAACTTTATTTTCGGGAACATTTGCAGTCTGGTTATTATCCAGCTTTACCTTCCAGTCCTTATTCCCCTCTTTATATATTCTTACTTCCTGATGGTTGGTGGCCCGTGGAAAAATGGAAATTGCTGTTACTTTTGCTGTGTCTATGTTAACTATATCGGTCTTGAACGATCTTTCGCCCTGGTTGGATTCAACAATTATATAAATTGCTGAGAGTACCAGGAGGGCGCCTAAAATAATAATCAGAGATTTATTAGAAACGTTATTAAACATAATTTTCACTCATCCATTTGTTCCTTTTGTTTTTCCTGACTCTGTAACGGACCACGCCGTACATTATGATCAGGAAAATCGGAAGCAGAAAGTTTAAATATTTAACAAGAGTTTTTGTGCCTTCTTCAATGTCGGGATCAAGGGGACGCGAAGTTACACCTTTGGTTCTAAGTGCAATAAGACCGGTGTCGTCGGATAGCCAGTCGATTGCATTCGACATCAGGTTAACGTTATCGGCCTGAAGTTTCTGCTGCCCCTGTCCCTCGCCGTTTACGGCAAAGTCGCCGTCGCCGAAGATAACCATCTTGGTATTGGCGCCGTCTATCTTTCCGCTCAGGGCTGCGGCAACCGGCAGGGATGATTTGGGAAAATCCGCCCTGGTCCAGTTCTTCATCACATCGAAGTAAACCGGGGGCTTCTGGAGTCCTGTTTTGTCGGAAGTATATGCAAGGTTCACATAATGAAGGGAAGTATCCGGCGGATTAATAATAACAGGGCTTGCAAACGGCATCATCACCTGTTCAATACCTGTAGTAATAGGGTGTTTGTCAAACTTCGAAATTATCGGGAGATAAGGGAATTTCACCGGGGTGTTCATCATAAACATTCCCTGGTTCTGTCTTACCATTACATTCCCGCTGTTAACATCTATTATAAAATCATCATCAATCTTAATGCCTTTTTTACTCAGCCAGTCGGATAGCCCGGTACTTACACTTTTTCCCGAGGCATTTGAAAGATCACCGTCAACCCTGTTAATAGCGGCCAGTATTCTTCCGCCTTTGGAAAGGAAGCCGTCAAGTTTGCTTAAGGTTGAAGGAGGTATTGTATCCTTAGGGGCAATTATAACCAGCGTCTTTAGATTTCCGGGAATATCGGTACTGTCATTTAATGTAACCGGTTTAACATCGTACATAATCGACAGCTGCTGTGCAAGCTGGGGAACAGCCTGGAGTGTTGGTTCGCCGTTGCCCTGCAGCAGTCCGACCTGTGTCTTTTCCTGGAGGGTCATTTTTTTAATATTTGAAGAGAGATCATATTCCATAGCTGTGCCCGGCTGAATCAGCGGGATAACCTCCTTCTTTTCACCGTACTGAAGAACCGCTCCAAGGTAAGCCTTCTGCTGCTTCATCTGGTCACGTTCACGGACATTTATAACCACCGGTCTTATCCCGCTCTGCTGAGCTTCCGTTTCCAGCTGCTGGTCTTCGCCAGGATTTATAAACTGGTAGGCAATTTTCCCGCCCGACACACTGTTATATTCAGTAAGGATATCTTTGAAATCACTCTTGACCTTTTGAACATCAGGAGGAAGATTTTCCGAAAAGTACGCGGTTACAGTCACCGGTTCATCAAGTGATTTGAGAATAGTCTTTGTGGCATCACTTAATGTATACTGTCCGCCTTCAGTGAAATCCAGTCTGACGAAGAATTTATATGCAAGGAAATTTAATACAATTAATATTCCTGCCAGCAGGAGTAGCGACGTAATTATTTTTTGTTTGGTTACCATAATTAATCAACAATATTCCTTTTTGATAAAGCCGTTTCGGCAAGCACTAGTCCTAAAAATGTAATACTCAGGAAGTAGATAATATCCCTTGAATCAACAACGCCTCTTGAAATGGATTCGAAGTGGTTATTGATAGTAAGGTAATCGAGAATTTCCCCGATTGTTCCTGTAAAATCACCTGCAAGAACCTGGAAGATAATCAGGAAGAAAACGCCGATAAAGAGTGCAAGCAGGAAAGCCACTATCTGGTTGTTCGAGATGCTGCTGGCAAATAAGCCAATGCTTATATATGCCATACTCATCAGGATCAGTCCGAGGTAGCCGCACCACACCGCACCGTGATCAACAGGACCCATCGACCATACGCTTATATAGTAAGGCAGCGTCAAAGCAAGGGCGATCACTATAAGCAGAAGGCAGGCAAGGAATTTTCCGACTATCACTTCCCAGTCGCTCACCGCCTTTGTAAGCAGGAGTTCTATAGTTCCTGTTTTATTTTCCTCCGCAATCATTCTCATCGTCAGCGCCGGTGTAAAAAAGAACAGCGTCCAGAATGCTACCGAGAAAAAGGGCTGAAGAGTTGCCTGTCCGATAAAAAATATATCCGAGCCGAAAAGCCATGTAAAGAATCCGCTCATTCCAAGGAATACAATTATGAGAATGTATGCAGTAAGCGAATCAAAAAAAGTTCTCAGCTCTTTTGCTGCAATTGTCCAGATTTTATTCATTTTATTCTATTGTTAAATCTCTGAAAATATCTTCAAGTTTGGTTTCAATCGGGGTCATTTCAGTCAGTATCCAGTTTTTCTGCACACACAGCTGAAATACGGGTCTTCGTGATGACTTCCCGCCTTTGCTTTGAAGGATGAAACTTCCTGCTTCATCTGCTATAGGATCAACCATGCCTACAGATTCAAGGTTCTGAAGAGATGAGATCAGCTCATCCCTGTTTGGGGCTTCAGCAATCTGAACCCTCAGGACTTCCTCTCCCTGGGCCTGTTTACGGAGAGTATCGGGAGTTCCGTCGGCAACAATTTTTCCTTTATTTATTATAAGGATCCTGTCGCAGGTTGCCTCAACTTCGGGAAGGATATGAGTACTCAGTACCACTGTTTTTTCCCTGCCGAGTTCACGGATCAGTTTCCTGATTTCAATTATCTGGTTGGGATCCAGTCCGGTGGTTGGTTCATCAAGTATCAGGACTTCAGGATCGTGGATCATCGCCTGCGCTAATCCCACTCTCTGCCTGTATCCTTTAGATAGTTCCCCTATTTTTTTATGCTTTTCTTCATTTAACCCTGTGAGATGTACCATCTCGACAATCCGGTTCTTTATTTTGCTTTTCTCAACTCCCTGCAGATCTGCCACAAAATCAAGGTACTCCAGCACCGGCATTTCATAATATAAAGGATTATTTTCAGGCAGATAGCCGATCTGTTTTTTGATTTCCTCCTGGTCGTCGTAAATAGAAAGATTACCGACCTTAACATCGCCGTCAGACGGCGCCATAAAGCAGGTAATAATCTTCATAGTAGTAGTTTTGCCTGCCCCGTTCGGCCCGAGGAAACCAAGGATCTCTCCCGGTTTTACATCAAAGGAAATTGAGTCAATAGCTTTTTGAGAACCATATTGTTTGGTTAAATTCTCAACCGTAATGTT
>DATFVA010000102.1:0-5111 GCA_035260565.1 Ignavibacteriaceae bacterium
ACTCAAAACCCGATAGAGCAGGAAGGTACTTATCCTCTTCCCGAAGCACAGCTTGACCGTTTTATGTTTAATCTCTGGCTTGATTATCCTTCGTTTGAAGAAGAAAAAAAGATTGTGCAAACTACAACGAGTGAATACAAAGCAGAATTGTCAAAAGTTGTATCTGCTGAAGAAATTATCTTATTCCAGGACCTTGTAAGAAGAGTCCCCGTCTCAGACAACGTTATAGAATTTGCCGTAAAAGCGGCAAATCTTACCCGCCCTACTAACGGTTCCTCTCCTCAATTTATTAAGGACTGGATTACCTGGGGGGCAGGTCCCCGCGCTTCCCAGTATCTCATTATGGCTGCAAAAACTCGTGCGGTAATACACGGAAGATATACTCCTAACATAGATGATGTTAAGTTTGCAATGACTCCTGTTCTTCGTCATCGTATCATCACTAACTTCAGTGCTGAAGCGGATGGCATTACTTCTGTGGACGTCATTCAAAAACTGGTCAAAGAATTGGATTAATCCCCTGTAAAGCGAATCGCCGATTCGCTTAGTTCATTTCAAACATTTCTGTACAGCGAATCGCTGATTCGCTCTTAGATATTTAGTATCCCCACGGCATAAAAATTTATTGCGGAATAAGTTATTTTCCATTAGGTTGCAAAATAAAAAGGGAAAGTGGAAAATGTCCTTGCAGAAGAAGGTTATAACTGATTTCGAAGCTGTCGACCGTTTAAGGGAAATTCTTTATTACGAATTCCGCCTGTCCAATACTTCTTATATTATATTCCTCTTCTTCGGTTTGCTTCTTCCCAGAGTTGGATTAGGATTGATGCTGATTAAAATCATCCTTTTAATTTTTGCTGCCGCCGCTGCTATTCTAACACCTTATATTTTTTACGTGCTGATAAAGGAAGAACGCTATGGCTGGATTGTAACATATTTAATAATGATTCCTTTCCCGCTTGCTGCCGGATATTTTATTTTCAAAGACACACTTGCCTTTGAGGCTGCTCTTCTGATTCCGCTGCTGTCATTTTACCTCTATTGCTATCTCATCAAATATGCCGTGGATGACTGGATCAGGCAGTACAACTGGACCCGGCAGCTTATGCAGCAAAAAGAAGACAGAATTGAACGAATGGAAGATGAACACTCCTGGTAATTATAGCCTGGCTATCTTATAATTCTTTAGGGCGAAATATATTTCCTTGGCAGCAGTCTTAATTACTGAAGCTGTTGGCACCGCAAGCAGCATCCCAAGCACGCCGAATAACTGGCTCCCTGCTATGATTAAAAGTATAATAATTATCGGGTGCATATCAACACTCTTTGAAAAGACGAAAGGCTGAACAAACCCGTTATCAAGTGTATAGGTTATGATAATCAAAAGAATAATGAAGGGAGTCTGTGAAAAATCCCCGGTCTGGATTACAGAAACAATAATCGCAGGAACACCGCCTATTACAGGACCGAAATAAGGCACAAGATGACCAAACCCGGCAATTACACCAAGCGGTAATGCGTTGTTAACCCCGATGAAATAAAGTCCCAGTCCCATCACGGTTCCTACAAAGCTGGCATCGAAAATCCACGCTCTTACAAATCTGCCGAGCTGAAGACTTACTTTCTTAAGTATCCAGTATGACATTTCAAAATAGTTATTCGGAATAATATGGAGTACATTCTTCATAATCTTCCGGCTGTCTTTAACCAGGAAGAATGTAATAAAAGGTATAATCACTATTAAAAGAACGACGGAAACTATTCCGGAAAGTAGTTCTGAGATAGTATCGAATGAATTAATAAACTGCGATGAAATAAATTGCTCCAGCTTTGCGGATAATTGACCGGGATTGAAGAAGGGAAAGAGCCTGTACAATTCAGCTTCAAACTGCACCAGCTGATCGTGCAGTGAAAATGACTGAAGGGTTTGCATCAGCTGATCCATCTGGATCACAAATTTCGGGATGATAAATGAGAGGAGTACATACAGTCCGAGTCCGATAGTTCCGAAAATGATCAGGGTAGAGGATAACCGGTTAAACCCTTCCTTCTCCAGCATATTTACCAGGGGGTCAAAAATAAACGCCAGCAGGATAGAAAAAATCATGATAAGGAAAATATCGGAAAGAAGAACAACCGAGACTAAAATCAAAGCAGCAAGCAAAACCCAGGTTGAAATGCGGGTAATTCGTTTTATACTTTTTTCAGTCATTGTGGTAACCGGATTTTAGCAGCAAACTTACTAAAAAATAGTTTATGATGAGAAAGTGTTTTATACCTCGCTTACAGCTTCCACTCTTCTGATAGAGGGGACGTCGCGCATCAGCGATCTTTCAATACCTGCCCTGAGAGTCATAACCGAAAGGGGACAGGTACTGCATGCACCTGTCAGTTTTACTTTCACAATACCGTCTTCACTAATTTCAATAAGCTCCACGTCACCATTATCCGCCTGCAGGTAGGGTCTCATTTGTTCCAGCGCTTTCAGTACTTTTTCTCTCATGAAAATCCTGTGATAAAAATTTAATCATCACTGTCAAGAATTATTTCCACTTCAGAATCTGACTGTGAATTTCTTTTCGTCACCTGTTCGCCGAGATTTCTGGCTATGTTAAAAATCGCTTCGGCCTGTTCTGAATCAGGCATATCATATACTATAGGTATTCCTTTATCACCGCCTATCCTGATTCTTGGATCAATCGGAATGCCGCCCAGGAATGGCGTTTCTGTCGATTTTGCAAGTTCTAAACCGCCGCCGCTGCCGAAAATATCGTATTTTTTACCTGTGTCGGGAGCAATAAAGTAACTCATATTTTCAACTATGCCGAGGATTGGAACATTAACTCTGCTGAACATTTTTACTGCTTTTCTTGCATCAACAAGCGAAACTTCCTGGGGCGTTGTAACTATAACTGCGCCCGTTAACGGGATAGTCTGAACTAGCGTTAACTGGATATCTCCCGTCCCGGGAGGCATATCAAAAACAAGGTAATCGAGCTCATCCCAGTCTACATCGGTCATAAACTGTTTTACTGCTCCGCTCGCCATTGGTCCGCGCCATATTACAGGAGCATTGTCATCAATCAGGAACCCGATCGATATTATTTTGATTCCATAATTTACAAGGGGAATCATCTTCATCGTTTCGCGGCTCTGGAACACCTGCGGTTTTTTATTGATGCCGAGCATTAAGGGGATGCTCGGTCCGTATATATCTGCATCAATAATTCCAACTTTCGCTCCTTTTTTGGCAAGAGCCACGGCCAGGTTTACTGCAACAGTGCTTTTACCTACCCCGCCTTTTCCGCTGGCAACAGCAATAGTATTTTTAACTCCCGGAAGTATAGCCCCTTGCGGAGGATTTTTCTGAGGAATACCCTTCGATTCGAGTTTTATATCAACCTTCCTCAAATCACCGAATTCATTTTTAAGTGCTTCAGTAAAAGTTTCTTTCATTTTGTCGACAGGGACTCCCGCAGGAACAGATATAGTTAAACTTAATTTATCTTCTTTACTATCGTATTCTTTAATTGAATTTAAAATGAGAAAATCAGTATTAACATCCTTTTTATCTAATTTTTTTAAGGTACTGAGGATTTCACTTTTGGTAATATCGGTCATTAAAACACCCGCGTTTCGTTTGAATTAAAAAACTAATTTAACAAAAAAATGGCACACTTTGAATGAAATTTGCGGTGAGTAAGCTTACACTTTCGATTTTGAATAATTCCCTGAAGCCTTAATCGTATGGTTCATCAGCCATTCCTGAGAATCGACCTTCTTCACTTTAGGGTCGGTTTCTATTTTATGATATCTCATATCCGGACAAAGAATCCTTGCCTTCACATTATCTTTAAGCGCAGCCTTTATTAAAGTTCTGTTTATTTCATCTTTTAGCTTCTGATCTTCAATCGGGAACGCAATTTCAACTCTTCTGTCAAGATTGCGCTGCATAAAGTCGGCACTGCTAAGGTAAATCTCCCCGGCACCTTTGTTATAAAAATAATAAACCCTGCTGTGTTCCAGGTACCTGCCTACAATGCTGATTACTTTTATATTTTCGCTAAGGTCCTTTATTCCGGGAATAAGACAGCATATTCCGCGTACTATAAGAATTATTTGTACACCTGCATTCGAGGCTTCATACATTGCACTTATAAGAGCAGGGTCAACTATAGAATTTAGTTTAAAGATGACCTTACCTTCTCCCCCGGCTTTTACGTTATCTATTTCACGGTTAATCTTAGAGAGGAATTTGTCCCTCATATCAATAGGGGCCACAATCAGTTTCTTGAAATCGGTCTGCTTACTATAACCTGTCAGGTAGTTAAAGATGTCGGCAACATCAGTGCAGATATCTTCATCATCAGTGAAATAACCCAGGTCGGTATATATTTTTGCTGTAACGGCATTATAATTTCCCGTGGAAAGATGAACATATCTTTTAACACCTTCAGTCTCCTTCCTTACAACAAGGGTCATCTTGGCGTGAGTTTTTAACCCGACAAGTCCGTAGACAACATGTACTCCGACTTTTTCAAGTTCCCTTGCCCAGAAAATGTTATTTTCTTCATCAAACCTGGCTTTAAGCTCTACAAGTACAGCAACCTGCTTGCCTCTTTCTGCGGCTTCAACAAGATATTTTATTATAGGCGAATCGGGACCCACACGGTAGAGAGTTTGTTTAATAGCGAGTACATCCGGGTCGACCGAGGCCTCTTTAATAAAATCAATAACCGGCGTAAATGAATGATAAGGATGATGAAGCAGAATATCCCTTTGTTTCAATGTCGTGAATATATCTTCATCATCATCAAAGGCCTTTGGGATTGCAGGGTAGTATGCCTTAAATTTATGCTGATGAAGCGGCAGATCATATAAGGTCATAATGTCGCTCAGTCCGAGAGGCCCTTGAATAACATGGACGTCCTCGGCGGTGATCTGCAGATTCTCCATCAGCGTTTCCAGCATAAATTCAGGCATTTTATCGGCCACTTCAAGCCTGACTACTTTACCAAACCGGCGCAGCCTTATATTTTCTTCGATTACGCTTAAAAGGTCGTCTGCTTCGTCTTCCTGCAGTTCTATATCGGTATCCCTCGTAATCCTGA
>DATFVA010000103.1:0-4249 GCA_035260565.1 Ignavibacteriaceae bacterium
GGAATACTGCATTGGGCTGTGAGGGGGCCGACCCGTGAGGCATCGTTCTAACTTCTGCTACTGTATTTGAGATAAGTACTTCAAGATGTCCAGTCCAGCCTGCAGGCAGTGCTGGCGGTACTACACCGTCAAAGTTTTCAGCGAATGATGTAAGGGCCTGAGGCTGATCAGAAGCTATTTTCATCAAAGTGACTTTTGCTGTGCTACCATTCCAATCAGAATAGCCGGAGAGTATAAAGCTGCCATCCGATGATTGTCTGACCGATTGAAAAATATCATCCTGGCCGGTTACGGGAACAATATTTTCCCATAGAATATTTCCATCTATATCAAACTTAATTATCCATCCATCGCTTCCGGTTTGCGCCGAAGGGGAAGTACCTGCAGCTATAAAATTACCATTTGAAGTTTGCTCAAGTGATAGTAGCCCGCCGATGCCATAGCTTTTGTTCCAGACTTCATTACCTGAGCCGTCAGTTCTCAACATCCATCCTCTATAGCCTGATGACCAGTACAATTCTCTTTCACCAACTATAATATATCCTCCATCCGAAGTCTGCTTTACTGATCTGAAAATATCAATTGCACTTGAACCGAAAGTTTTTTCCCATGCTAATTCTCCCTGTGAGTCAAATTTAACAAGCCAACCATCGTGTGCAGTAGTGTCGCCATAGGTAACGTGTTTATCTCCGACAGCAATGAATCCTCCATCGGCAGTTTCCTGCAGGGAATAAAGTCTTTCCCAATAGTCAGCACCATAATTTTTATTCCAGACTTCATTTCCGCTGCTGTTGACTTTTACAATCCATCCCTGGTGAGTAAGACCGGTACTTATTGCAGCGGTTCCTATTATAACAAAACCTCCCCCGGGCAATTCAAGTACATCGTAAAAATAATCCCAGTCAGCCGAAGTACCGCCGGCAGGATGGAATCCATGACTCCAAACCTGGCTCCCATTTGCGTCAGTCTTCAGAAGCCATCCTTCACCAGCCATTCCGAACATGGTTGACATCCCGCAAAGGATATACCCCCCATCTGAGGTCTGTTTTACCATGTATAGTTCATCGATATAACCTGCACCGAAAGTTTTTGTCCACAATGTATCACCGTTATCATACGTTTTTATCAGCCATGCGTCCATATTGCTTGATCCCCTGTCCATTCTTCCTATCTGTATATAACCGCCATCGGATGTTTGCTGTGCAGAATATCCGAAATCGACGCCGGTGCCTCCAAGTGTTTTGGTCCACAATATTTCAGGCGGGGTTTGCGCATTAAGAAGAACGGTAAAGAAGACGACAAGACACGCAGTAAATAGATTTTTCATTAACAAGCTCCTTTTTAATTTTTAACCGGTATCTGCAGAAACATTCCGGAATTAAGTTTATTACTATCTAAAAGTATTATATTGCCTCTCCCCGGGCAGCTGGGTTTTAATTCGCGCGTATCATTCGGCTCCTAATTTTCCGAAAATGCATATAAGAGAAAAGAACCGGTACAACCGTGCTTATTGATTAGATGCAGAAATGGGGTTAATTTCATAAAGGAATTTTTGGAACTTATCTGTTTATGAAAATCAGCAATAAATCAGCACTAAGGGGCGGAGTTTTCAAGAAAAGCCTGTATATATTATTCCTTTTTGTTTCCCTCTTATTAATATCATTCGGATGTTCCCGCGAGAAAAATACGACTTCATCCAATTATAGTCCGGATTACGCTATCCATCTAAAAAATTCAGGCAAATATGACAGTTCTCTTGTCATATATAAATATTTAATGACAAAAACAGATACGGTTCACCAGGCTGAGAAGTACAAAGGTTTCCTGCTTGAGGTTGCCGATCTATACAGGTTGATGGGAAAATTTAATGCTGCAGGAGATGTTCTGCAAAGCATTGGTCCTTTAACCGGCAATGACTCTACGCTAGTTATTTACTACCTGACAATTGGTAAGCTGAACTATGATTCACGCAGATACAGTGCAGCAATCGATTATTTCAGGAAAGCACTTGGGAAATGCATCAATACCTCACGCGGGAAGTTCTACAAAAGTGAATGTTTTGCCTCGATAGGAAAATGCAGTTTATCTATGAATAATTTTTCCGAAGCGGAAAAATATTTCAGAATAGCTTTTTCTTTTGATAATGATTCTCTTTTCTCTGAGAACCGGATTATCAGGGACTATATAAATTTCGGTTTGTATTATCTTGCTTTAGGGGATTACGGAAACTCACTTAAAAATTTTCAATCGGGTTTAGACCTATCGGGCAGCAAGGCGGAAAATCAGCTCGATAAAGCATCAATTCTCAATGGAATAGGCATTGTCTGTTTTCAGAAGTCGGATTATGAAGAAGCTGTGCGGTTTCTTAATGATGCACTGAAAATCAGGAAGAAAGTATTATCTGCAGATCATTACCTGACCGCAGATATTTATGGGAACCTTGGAATGGTATATGTTTCTTATGCAGAACCTGAAATTGCGAAGGACCTTTATGAACGTGCCTTAAATACAAGGATTAAGGTTTTCGGAGATCAGAGTATAATAATTGCAAGGACTTACAATAACCTTGCAAATGTGAGTAAAGATCTTGGAAGGTATGACCGGGCAGAGGCTTACTATTTGAGAGCTATCAGGATAATGGAAAAAAGTTCTCCGGGCAGTCTCGATCTCGGAATAACGATGGGCAATCTCGGGGATGTTGAGTCGCACAACAGGAATTACCAGGAATCAATAAAACATTTTAATGCATCAATAAAGATTTTGGACAGCTGTCTCGGTGAAGATCATCCTTATACAGCATTAACAATAGACAATCTAGGACTTGCATACGCACGGATGGGAAATTCAAATAAGGCAGTTAAGTATCATACCCGGGCATTACATATTGCGGAAAAAGTCTACCCTAACCTGCACCATCCATTACTATCGCAAATATTAAATGAATTAGGTGATGTTGAGGAGAAAAAGAATAACTTTAACAGCGCCCTGAATTATTACCAGGAATCATTATCCAACCTATTCATCTCCCTGGATAAAAATTATGCAAACAATCCCGGAACAGAAGCCTTAAGGCGTGATATGATATCTTTAGAAACCTTGAGTAATAAGGCGAGAGTTTTATATCTCCTTTATAAGAAATCAGGGAAGAAGGAACTGCTGGAATTATCCGTTAAAACGTACAACCTGGTTGATATAACAATTGATAATATCAGGGCAGGATTCAGAGAAGAGAGTTCAAGGCTCCTTCTAAGTGAAAAAACATACGGTATTTTTAATGATGGAATAACCGTGCTTTCTGAAGCATACAAAAATTCTCAACCGGGCCGGGAAATGATCGAAAAAGCTTTCTCATTCTGTGAAAAGAACAAAGCGCTGAATTTGCTCGAAACTTTAATTGAAACAAAAACGACAGGTTTCAGCGGAATTCCCGATACTCTGCTTACGGCCGAGCATCGTCTCCAATATAGAATATCCCTCCTTGAAGAGAATCTTTTTCAGGAACAACTGAAGGAATCCCCTGATAATCATCCTGTTATCTCTACTCTAAAAAATTCAATCCTTGATCTGAAAAAGCAGTACTATAATCTGATAGATAATTATAAGAAAAACTATTCTAAGTATTATTCCCTTAAGTTCCGGTTCGATCCTACAACAATAAAAGATATACAGGAAAAAGTCCTGGGTAAAGATGACGCTATAATTGAATATTTTCCAGGCATTGAGAAGTTATTTATTTTTATTATAACCAGAGATACCTTCAATCTGAAAACAGTGGAGTTGAATGAGAATCTCTCAGATCTGGCCAATAACTTCCGTTCTGCTCTAAGCGAAAATAATTTTACGGAATTTACACTAAATTCTTACAAACTTTACCAGAAACTGATAGAACCTGCTATAGGTTTTATCAGGGGGAAAAATCTGATAGTCATACCGGACGGGGTCCTTAATTACATCCCTTTCGATGCGCTGGTAACCTCAGTACCCGACAGCAGGCTTCCAGACTACAGAAAACTTCATTACCTGGTTTTTGATCATAAAATTTCTTACGGCTTTTCTGCTTCACTGCTGACGGAGGATAGCGTAAGAAAGGGGAAGGATGAACCGGACACATTTATTGGTTTTGCGCCGTATTAGAATGAATGATGCTGCTCCTTTTGTTCATGATAAAAATGAATAATAAAAAGGCTGCAGTTATAATTACCAGGTAATAGTACCGGACAGGTTTCTTTACATTAATTGATGACTGGTC
>DATFVA010000104.1:0-4106 GCA_035260565.1 Ignavibacteriaceae bacterium
AAATTCACTCATCCTTCTTGCTTTCCTCCCAGTACTTATCCATTTCCATAAGATTGGATTCATCTATTTTTCTTCCGGTGCCGTTTATTTTTTTCTCAACATAATTAAATCTTTTAATGAACTTCTCATTTGTCCTTCTTAGCGCATTTTCAGGATTTATCCCTAAGAACCTTGAATAATTGACTAAAGCGAAAAATACATCTCCTGTTTCTTTTTCCAGTTCATCAGGACTCTCCAGTTTTTCAGATGCATGCATTTCTTCTATTTCTTCAATTACCTTCTTCCAGACATCCTCTTTCTTTTCCCAGTCGAACCCGACCTTCGAAGCTTTTTCCTGTAGCCTGTGGGCTCTCTGTAAGGCTGGTAGCATCTTCGGGACTCCTTCCAGAACAGACTCCCTTCCCTCCGTAAGTTTTATGCTTTCCCAGTTCCTTTTTACTTCCTCTGAACCTGTAACTTCAACATTTCCGAAGACGTGAGGATGCCGTCTGATTAGTTTTTCGCTTATCGAATCTATTACTTCTTCCAGCTCAAAATGTTTGCCTTCACTCGCTATAACAGAGTGGAATATTATATGAAGAAGAAGATCACCCAGTTCTTTTTTTAATTCAGTATAATTTTTATCATCTATTGCTTCAACTACCTCATATGCTTCTTCAATAGTATTGGCTTTTATGGAATCGTTTGTCTGTTCTTTGTCCCATGGACATTCTAATCTTAGCCGTTTCACAATCTCATATAATTCTTTAAATTTAGTTTCAAGCATAATACATTTTCCGTAATAAATAATTTTGCTTTAATGAATTCATAAAATAGCAAAATATATTAACTTGATAAAAGGTGAATAAATGATAGAGGGAAGAATTAAAGAACTCGGTTTTAGCCTGCCGGAACCGCCTAAACCGCTGGCCGCATATGTTCCTGCTCTCCAGGCCGGAGAATTCGTGTTTACTGCAGGTCAGTTGCCGATGTCGTACGGTCAGTTAAAGTATACCGGCAAACTGGGTAAAGATGTAACCCCCGAAGATGGTAAAAAAGCTGCTGAAATCTGCGCCCTAAATTGCCTGAGCGCAGTAAAAGGTGTAATTGGGGAACTTAAAATGATTGAGCAGGTAGTAAAGCTTACGGTATTCGTAAATAGTGCCGAAGGTTTTACCGATCAGCCGGCAGTGGCAAATGGAGCTTCAGAATTAATTGAAAAAATATTCGGAAAGAGCGGTAGCCATGCAAGAAGTGCCGTGGGTGTAAATGAACTGCCCAAAAATGCGCCTGTTGAAATTGAGATGATTGTAAAAGTTAAAAAATAAGCCTTTTTACGGGGTTTAAGGGTGTAAGCAATATGCCTTACCTTGATAGTGTGTTTGATAAGTAGCTATATTTATGGATAAAATAAAAAAAAATTGATTATATGAATCGAACGATGTTCCGCTCAAAAATACACAAAGCCACCGTAACGATGGCGGAATTATATTACGAGGGTAGTATAACTGTCGATAAAGATCTTCTCGCAGCCGCAGATATTTTACCTTATGAGAAAGTCCAGGTTGTTAATTTAAATACCGGGAGTCGGCTTGAAACATATACGCTTGAAGGTCCCGCCGGCAGCGGCATGATTTGTCTTAATGGCCCTGCCGCACGCCTTGGAACTGTCGGAGATGAAGTAATCATAATCACTTATACTACATTGAGTGATGCTGATGCTAAAAAGCATAAGCCGAAAATTGTACTTGTTGATAATAATAATAAAGTAAGCAAAATTTTGTGATATTTATTCCCTGATTAAAAAATGGTGCATTGATTTTTTATAGCCATTTATTTAATATACTCCAAAACACCGGAAAAGAATTATGAAAAAATTATTTGTTATGATATTCGCAGTAATGATGGGGACAGCTTTTGCGCAGTACAGGCCGACAGGATTATCGACTGAACATGTAAGCGACGGGATAATAAATCAGAACCAGGGAACTGCACTGCTTGGATTCTTAAATTCATCTAACTTCCAGATGCATCATTCTTATGATGTCTCATATTCAACTTCCGGCAGCAACAGCCTCGCCCTTACAACTTATACTAACAGCATGTTCTATCAGGTCGCTAATAACCTTAATGTGCAGGTCGATGCAAGTGTAGTATATTCACCTTATAGTTCTCTTGGTAAGAACTTTCAGGATAATATAAATGGAATCTACCTCAGCCGGGCAGCTATCAATTATCAGCCCTGGAAGGATGTTTTTATTTCCGTGCAGTACAGGAACCTGCCTGTCACATATTATTCCCCGTTCAGCGGATACCGGAATAATTTTTTCGACAGCAGCTATGACAGCTCCTGGGGATGGTAGGTATTCTAAAATATATAGATTATTTAGTGAAGTATAAGTGAAGGTAAAAACCCGTTCCAAAAACCAAGGTCTTAAAAGCAATTTCACAGGTTCAAATCTCATTCTCAATTCTATAATACTTATTCTTGGAGTATTAATTATTTTCCTGACATTTTCACTATTCAGCCGCCTGGCAGGAAGTTCTGCCGACCGGACAAAGGCTGATATGAAGGATAAGGCTTCTGCTGTAATACAGGTTGAGGTTCTGAATGGCTGCGGAATGTTGGGAGTAGCTGATAAATTCACGGACTTCCTGAGGAAAGAAAAATTTGATGTTGTGCAGATGGGAAATTATATCTCATTTGATATCGATAAATCACTTGTTATAGATAGAACCGGCAATCGGGCTAATGCTGAAAAGGTAGCCTCTGCCCTTGGAATTGATTCACGGAATGTTATTATGCAGAAGAATGAGGATGCGTTTCTCGATGTTTCGGTGGTGATTGGAAAAGATTATAAACAATTAAATCATTAACAGAGGAAGATATTTGGAATCAAAAAACTTGGCCGAAAAGATCACAGATCTCATATTCAATAAAAAAGGATATGACGTCAAAATATTAGATCTGAAAAAACTTGCTGCTTTTGCCGATTATTTCGTTATTTGTTCAGCAGATTCCGATACCCAGGTAAAAGCGGTTGCTGATGAGGTAGATAAGGAACTAAGAGATGAGGGAATTAAATACTGGCATAAGGAAGGTTATAAAGCTTTGACATGGGTTCTCATTGATTATGTCGATGTGGTGGTGCATATCTTTAAAAAAGATGCACGGGAATATTACAACCTGGAAAAGCTATGGGGTGATGCTCCGGTAAAAGACGTGCAGGATCCTGCTGAGGTTAAAAAGAAACCCGGACGCCCGAAATCGGTTCAGAGATAAATCCATTCGCTAAAAATTATATCCGGAAATACATTGAGAGAATATTTACAAAAGCTCTTTCTTTCTGCTTCTGAAAGACTCCCTTACCTGAAAGAGATTCCCTTTATTTTCGAAATTCCTAAACAGGAATCTTACGGGGATTTTTCTATAAATGCGGCAATGCTGCTTGCTAAGGAACTTAAAAGAAAACCCAGGGAGATTGCTCAGGATATAATCGATAGCCTTGAACCTGATAAAACAATTATTTATAAGATGGAAATTGCAGGTCCGGGCTTCATAAACTTTTTCTTCACGAATGAATTCATTGCAGCCATTGTTAAGAATATCTTGCAGGAAGAAAATAATTTCGGAAAATCTGACAAGTATAAAGGAAAAAAAGCTAATGTTGAATTCGTTTCGGCTAATCCGACCGGTCCCCTGACCGTGGGCCATGGAAGGAATGCTGTTGTGGGAGACACCGTAGCTAATATGCTTGAATGGATCGGGTATGAAGTTGATCGTGAGTACTATTTTAATAATGCCGGTAGACAAATGAGGGTGCTTGGCGATTCCGTCAGGCTTCGCTACCTGGAATTACTCGGTCAGGAAATCCTTTTTCCCGAAGACTATTACCAGGGAGAATATATTAAAGAAATTGCCCTGTCATTATTCAATGAGTATAAAGATTCGTTAAAAGACGAACCTGCAGAAGGCAAATTTAAGAAGCAGGCGGAAATCGAAATATTCAATGATATCGAAAAAACTCTTAATAGGCTGGGAATTCATCATAAAATATTTTATAATGAAAATTCGCTCTATCAGGAGGGTAAAATAGAAAACCTCCTTAAAGAGTTCAAAGAAAAAA
>DATFVA010000105.1:0-7761 GCA_035260565.1 Ignavibacteriaceae bacterium
ACATTGAAAGTCGGTTCCCTCGGAACTCACAAAGCACTCGGACTGGCAAAGGAAAAAAATGCCCGGTTCCTGCTTGCATCTACGTCTGAAGTGTACGGTGATCCGGCAATTCATCCTCAGCCGGAATCCTACTGGGGAAATGTTAACCCGATAGGTCCACGGGGGGTGTATGATGAAGCCAAACGCTTTGCAGAGGCTATTACAATGGCCTATCATAGATATCATAATCTCGATACACGAATTGTCAGAATTTTTAATACTTATGGTCCGAGAATGAGACTTGATGACGGTAGGGCACTTCCGGCATTTGTAGGACAAGCACTGCGGGGAGAAGATATAACTGTATTTGGAGACGGCTCCCAGACAAGGAGTTTTTGTTTCGTTGATGATCTAGTTGATGGAATATTTAAACTGCTTATGTCATCTGAAAGTGATCCAGTAAACATCGGGAACCCTGAAGAAATTACTATTAAGAAATTTGCTGAAGAAGTCATAGAGATTACTGGTTCAAAGAGTAAAATAGTATTTACAGAACTTCCGGTTGATGATCCTAAAGTAAGGCAGCCTTCCATTGATAAAGCAAAGACCATCCTGGGTTGGGAACCAAAAGTCAAAAGAGCAGATGGACTAAGGACAACCATTGGGTACTTTAAAAAAACTATTTGATCTCCGTTGCTTATAATGCACGCTTCCCTGCCAGCCATTATTTATTTATATTTGATCTTACTTTTAAACCAGTCTAAATAGAATAGAAGAGTTATGATTGAACCGGAAGTAACACCCCAACTGGCATCTGAACACGGCCTGACTGAAGAAGAATATAAGAGAATCCTTAAGATCCTCGGACGAACACCCACCTTTACGGAACTCGGAATATTTTCGGTAATGTGGAGTGAGCACTGCAGTTATAAAAATTCAATTGCTTTATTAAAGACACTCCCCAGAGAAGGCGGCAGGCTTCTGGTTGGAGCCGGAGAAGAAAATGCCGGCCTGATTGACATAGGTGATGGGTATGCTGTTGCATTTAAAATTGAAAGCCATAACCATCCATCTGCTGTAGAGCCTTACCAGGGGGCAGCCACGGGTGTGGGCGGTATTATGCGTGATATATTTACTATGGGAGCCCGGCCAATAGCTTCCTTAAATTCTTTAAGATTCGGATCCCTTTCAGATGCAAGAACACGTTTTCTTTTTGAAGGCGTTGTAAAAGGAATAGGCGATTATGGGAATAGTTTTGGTGTTCCTACCGTTGCGGGAGAAGTCTATTTCGATGAATCGTACCAGGGTAATCCACTTGTGAATGCGATGGCTGTGGGGATTGTAAAGAAAAGCCTTGTTGCCAGTGCAATAGCAAAAGGAAAAGGCAACCCCGTTATGATTGTAGGTTCATCTACCGGAAGGGACGGGATTCATGGGGCAACTTTTGCGTCTGAAGAAATATCTGAAAAATCTGAAGCAAAGCGACCTTCGGTACAGGTAGGCGACCCGTTTACTGAAAAGCTGCTGCTCGAGGCGACGTTAGAAATTATTAAAAATGACTGGCTGATTGGTATACAGGATATGGGGGCAGCAGGGATTTCCTGCTCTACAAGTGAAATGAGCGCCAAGGGCGAATCGGGAATGCAAATAAACCTTGATAAAGTTCCACTTCGTGAAGAAGGGATGAGCGCTTATGAAATTATGCTTTCGGAGAGCCAGGAAAGAATGCTCTGCGTTGTAAAAAAAGGATACGAAGAAAAAGTAAAATCTGTATTTGAGAAATGGGATCTCCATTGTGAGATAGTCGGTGAGGTTACTGAGAGTAAGAATCTTATAGTTGATTATGAGGGACAGAATAAAGCAGAAATTCCGGCATTTGAACTCGTCCTTGGAGGAGGTGCCCCTGTTTATAATAGAGAAAGCAAAGAACCATCCTACCTTAAGGAAGTGAGAGATTTTGACTTTGCTAAATTAGAGGAACCCGGGGATATCACCGAGACATTTCTTAAAGTATTTTCTTCTCCCAATATTGTTTCAAAGCGCTGGGTTTACGAACAATATGATTCTATGGTAAGGACAAATACAGTTGTCGGTCCTGGTTGTGACGCGGCTGTAATATTAATTAAAGATACTGATAAAGCGCTGGCAGTTAAAACAGATTGCAATGGACGATACGTTTATCTGAATCCCGAAGAGGGGACAAAAATTGCAGTAGCTGAATCGGCTCGTAATATTGTATGCTCAGGGGGTATACCGCTCGGAATCACTAACTGTCTGAATTTCGGAAATCCCTATAAACCTGAAGTATACTGGCAGTTTTCAAAAGCAATAAAAGGTATGGGGGATGCCTGCCGTTTCTTCAATACACCGGTTACGGGAGGAAATGTAAGTTTTTATAATGAATCTCCTTTAAGTGCTGTTTACCCTACCCCAACAATAGGAATGGTCGGCTTGATTCAGGACCTCGGTGATATCACCACTTCTAACTTTAAAAATGATGGCGATCTTATTTATGTTCTTGGGGAAGACTTTGAAGAGTTGGGCGGCAGCGAGTATCTGAAGGTTGTTCACGGAAAAGTTAAAGGCAATTCACCTAATATTAATCTGCTAACTGAAAAGAAGCTTCATGACGTTTTGGAAGGAACGATTAAGAAACGGCTTATTAAATCGGCTCACGATATTTCAGAAGGCGGTATCACTACAGCAATTGCCGAGTGCTGCGTAATTAATAATGAAAAAAGGATAGGAGCTGATGTACAAATTCCTATGAAAACCAGGTGGGATTTTTCATTTTTCTCTGAAAGTCAATCCCGTGCAATTGTTTCTATTGATAAAAGCCAAAGAGAGGAATTTGAAAGATACCTGGGAACAAATGACCAATATTTTGTTTTCCTGGGAAGTACCGGGGGAGGTTCATTGAAGGTTAATAATAATTTGGAAATTGATGTTAATAAATTAGCGGATATTTATTATAACACCATTTCCAGAATAATGAATGGTTAAATCTAAAATACAATCAAAGTTTAAAGGCTCTTCATTATACGGAATTTTCAGGAAATTTCGTTTCATTCTACATTTAACACCGGGTTTTAGCAAGATAAAATCTTTTGTTGTCTATTACTATAATGGTCTTACAAAAAGAATCGACGATCACCATGTATTTCTTTTTGCAGGCGGACTTGCATTTTCGATATTTATCTGCATCATTCCCTTCGTCTTGATAATTTTTGCCGTCCTTGGAAATGTTCTTGATTCGTCCTATGTGCAGTTCCAGATTAATACCCTGATCGAGACCATCATTCCATATTCACGGTATTCAGAATTTGTTAAAAAAATTATCTTCAGCAGAATAAACGAAGTTATTGCCTACAGGAATATAGCAGGAATAATTGGCGGTTTCGGTTTGTTATTTGCGGCAAGCAGTTTATTCAGCAGTATGAGAACAATTCTGAATAAAGTTTATGGAGTGGAAACCGATGTGAATATACTGATCGCCAAGCTTCGTGATTTTGCATTGGTGTTTATGGTTATAATTATTTTTTTTGTAACAACTATCTCAATGCCGACAGTGGACCTGCTGAGACAAAAAGCAGGGGAATGGACAATATTCGGATTTTTATCCAGCGGCCTGTTCAGTCACCTCATATTTTCACTCTTATCTCTATTACTGATTTTTATTGTTTTTAATGTCCTCTACTTCACTGTTCCCCTCAGAAAATTGGGACGTAAAGCAACATTTATGAGTGCTCTTTGGGCCGCGATATTATGGGAAGCGGCTAAACAATTATTTGGGTATTACCTTTACAACTTTGCGGCATTCAACCGTATTTATGGTGCTTATGCTTTGGTTGTGGTTGTAGCATTCTGGATTTATTACTCCTCCGTAGTTTTTATCGTCGGAGCAGAAATAGGACACCTCTACTTTGAACGTAATTTTATTAAAAACGATATAACTACCTGAGCTTCCGCTAATTATTAACAACCACTTAAAATTAATTTGACAATATTACAATTACTTAGTATCTTTAATCAGACAATTTAATCTGATTATTATCTATGACAGTAATTTTCTCTAAAAAATGTGAATATGGGCTTCAGGCAGTACTATATCTTGCGGCTCAGCCGAAAGGTTCTGTTATCCCGTCTGATGAAATTGCAAAAAAGTTAGGAATTCCGAAAGAATTTATATCTAAAATACTGCAGAGCCTGACAGAAAGTGGAATTGTGGATTCCAGGAAGGGTAAATCGGGAGGTTTCTTCCTCGCAAAAGATCCGTCAAAAATCAGATTAATAGATATCGTTGCGGCAATAGACGGTCTGAATATGTTTAACAGCTGCGTGCTTGGATTTCCAAAGTGCAGTCCGGAAAATCCCTGTCCTTTGCATTCAAAATGGGGAGAACTTAGAACAAGAACTTATAATATGCTTAATGATGAAACTATTGATAAATTCAAAGAAAGCACTTTAAGAAAGGTCAGTAATCTGTAAAATTTTTTAAGTATAAATCAGACCATTATATCCGATATGAAGACTAAAAAGAAAATAATAAGAAATACAGAAAAGCCAATCCAGAAATATCGTTTTATAGTACAGAGTGCTTTTGCTTTATTGTGTATCTGGATAGGGGTTGAGTTTTATTTATTCAACAAATACCTGGAATCCGGAGGAAGTACTGCTTTTTTTCACAGACCGCCCGGAGTAGATGGATTCCTTCCGATAAGTTCATTAATGAGTTTTTATCTTTTTATAACCACAGGTGAAATACATTATGCTCATCCGGCAGGTCTATTTATTTTCCTTGCCATCCTGCTCGTTTCATTCCTCTTCGGAAAAGCATTTTGTTCATGGTTATGTCCCATAGGATTTATTTCAGAGATGATAGGAGACTTTGGAGAGAGGGTCTATAAAAAAATATTTAAAAGAAGAATCCATCTGCCCCGCTGGATCGATTATCCGCTTAGAAGTCTGAAATATCTTTTGCTCGGCTTCCTGTTTTATTCAGTCTTTTTTCTAATGTCCAGGCTTGCTGTTCAGGCGTTCCTCGACAGTCCATACAATATAGTAGCAGATCTGAAGATGTATCATTTCTTTGCAGATCTCTCGCATACAGCTCTTATAGTTTTAGCAGTTCTTTTTGTCCTGTCTATTTTAATACGGAACTTCTGGTGCCGTTTTCTATGTCCTTATGGAGCATTGCTGGGATTAGCATCGTTTCTCAGTCCCCACAAAATAACAAGAAACCCTGTAAGTTGTATTGACTGCGGTTTATGCGCAAAAGCATGCCCATCATACATAAAAGTTGACAAAGTAAATACCGTAATTTCTGATGAATGCAATACCTGTCTCAGCTGTGTAGATGCATGTCCCGTTGCTGACACACTCGATTTAAAATCAATTCTTCCCGGCAGGAAGAAAGTAAATAAAAAGTATGCAGCCATTGGGATCGTTAGTGTTTTTATGCTTGTGACGGGATACGGGATGTTAAGCAGACACTGGGACAATAATATTTCAAAGCAGGAATATCTTATTCATTATAGGGATATGAATACATACGGACATCCGACAGGAACAGCGGCTATAAAAAGATTCAATAAAGAGGCTGTTTCTAATAATATTGATGATAAAAATAAAGTAAATAAATCAAAGGAGAATTAAATGGAACAGAATCTAAACGGGTATGCTCATCAGGATATTATAAACCTGACCCTCTCGGAAATTGTAACCAGGAATTTCAGAGCCGCAGAAATATTTGAAAAATATAATCTCGATTTCTGCTGCGGAGGCAATAAACCTGTAGCGGATGCCTGCCGTGAAAAGGGGATAGATTCATCGACCGTAATGGAAGATCTGCAGGCAATCCGGAATCAGGATAGCCGCAATGAAAAATATACCGACTGGAGTCTTGATTTCCTGATCGATTACATTGTGAACAATCATCATGCATATGTTGCCAGGATGATCCCGATACTCTCTGCACATACTCAAAAGATTGCATCAGTTCACGGGACTAATCATCCTGAACTTATAAAGGCTGCCGACTGCTTTGCGAGGGTATACAAAGATCTAAAACAGCATATGATGAAAGAAGAACAGATCCTTTTTCCCTTTGTAAAACAGCTTGTCAGCTTTAAGTCTAACGGTAAAAAAGCTGAAGCCCCATATTTCGGTACGGTAAAAAACCCTATCCGCATGATGGAAGCAGAACACCAGGCAGCCGGTGACGAAATGTATGAGATCCGAAGACTGACAGAGAATTATTTCGTTCCTGAAGATGCATGCAATACCTACAGTGTAACTATGCAGGAACTGAAGGAGTTTGAAGAAGATCTTCATAAGCATGTATACCTCGAAAACTATATACTTTTCCCTAAATCGGTTGAATTAGAGCAGGAATTACTTTGAGATAATTTGTATTTTATCTCTTTAGATCAGAATAATTGAGATGGATATAAAAAATATTGAAGATATAATTCTTCTTGTGGACAACTTCTATGAAAAAGTTAATGATGATCCACTGTTGTCTCCCGTTTTTAACGATATTGCTAAAGTCAACTGGAAAGAGCATCTCCCTGTAATGTACAGTTTCTGGAGTGCTGTCCTTTTCGATACAAATACTTATAAAGGACAGCCCTTCACTTCTCATATTGATTTGCCTATTCATAAAGAACATTTCCGGAGATGGCTGGAGTTGTTCAAACAAACTGTAGACGAACACTTTGAGGGCAGGATCGCCGGAGAAGCAAAAGAGAAAGCGGATTCAATTGCGATGATTTTCCAAATGAAATTAGGCTTAATCTCCGATAACCTCCGGATTATGTAATGATGTATTTGCTTCTTTCTTTTACTGAAGCTATGTGTCTATCATTTATTACCGTGTGTTGTGTGTCTGTAAAGCACTTCATAAATGAAGTTCCTACGTGATGTTTGTATTTTATATTTGCTTCAGGTTTACATCAAAGTTTATATCCATCGCATTTTCTGAATTAAGCTGACAAATCCTTTTAAGAAGGATTACTTTCAGGCTATATCCCTTGTGATGGTCAATGCTTCGTTCTAATCATTAACTATTACCCGAACTAATTCCTTTTCCTTCAATAAATCTATTACGCTGATATTTCGCCTTAAAAAGACATTTTTCTCTCGCTGTTTCGATTGTAAGACCACGAAGACAGCTTTGTTGTAGTAACTGAGAGTCACGTTTTAACTGCCGGAACAATTAATCCTGCGCACAAACTTCTTTACATCATATTTTATTAAATTACTTATTGAATTTATTTAATTCTTAACGGTTAAAACTCTCAAATAATTTTCAGGCAAGAACATGAAATATTTTTTACTAATGTGTATTTTTCTTTTATTAAGCTCTCAGGAATTCGGGCAGTATCAGAATGTTATGATAAATAATCCTTCAAGCACTGATCCTGAAGAAGTTTCGATAGCCATTGATCCTTCAAATCCAAATTACCTTGCTGCAGGCGCAAACATAGACTACACATATTACTCGAGCGACGGGGGTTATAACTGGAACCAGCAGACATTATCTTCTTCTCTCGGAGTCTGGGGTGATCCATGTCTGGTTTTTGACGGCAGCGGAAACTTATACTACGGGCATCTTTCTGTGGCTGCTTACTGGATAGACAGAATTGTCATTCAGCGTTCAACTAACCATGGTGCCACTTTTAACGACGGGGCAGGTATCGGTTTTAATAATCCCAAGAATCAAGATAAAGAATGGATCGGCGTAGATATGACAAATTCTCCCTACAGCGGGAATGTTTATGT
>DATFVA010000106.1:0-4547 GCA_035260565.1 Ignavibacteriaceae bacterium
AGCGCAGGCACTTACACAGCAGGGCAATTTATCCTGACTATGTACGGGCACGCTTCACTGGATTAAGGAGAAAAAAATATGACTGCACCTGAAATGTTGGCAAGATGCCGGACTATTTTGGATGAGTCAAGTGCGGGTTACTGGACTGATGCGGAAATTTATTCTGCTTTATCAGACGGGCAGAATGCAATTATAAATGCAGTCTGGTCAGCGTGGGATAAAAAGACACAGATTGCCGAAATCGAAGTACCCGTGGTTCTAAGACCTCTTCAGACAGTTGTAGTTAATCTGGCATTCGGAACAACGGGCACTACTTCGGTTGCCTTGCCTGCTGATTTTGCCTATGATTTGCACGTCGAATATGATGATAATGCCGATGCACCTATTGCAAGTTTTAAGCGTGGAGAGAGTAAAAACAGAAAATTTTCAAGTGAAAATACTTATTTACACTCCACACAGGCACAATATTATCATTACTTCGATGGCGCCAACTTAAATTTTGAAACTGCAATCTCCGGGACGGGTGCATACAGGCTCACCTACCTGAAGAAACCCACAGATATAGCGTCGGGTGTAGCACCGGCAATAGGTTTTGAAGCTCATAAGGCAATCGTTTACTATGCGGTGACTATGATGCTGTTTAAAGATAAAAGTCCCGATGCAATGAATATTTTTCAAATGTATATAAATGAATTAAAGGATTTAATTTAATGGCAACATTACTTGAACTTCGTGATGAGATAATCTTATCGGCCGGGATTAAAGGCAACCCTGATTTTCCGCCTACTTTGCTAAATAGGAAAATTAACCACGCACAACGGTACGTGCAGACCGAATTAAACGGTTTGGGTATGAAGAAATGGGAAACTTCTCAGTCTATTACGGCAGGACTTACGGCAGCAGCCTATAACTCATCTTCGAATAATGTAAAGAAAGTAGCCGTGGGTCAGACTTATTTTCTCAATATGCTTGAATCTCCGAAATCGATAATTCATATTGAGACCAATGATTCATCCGATCCTCCTAATTACGGGATTGCAAGGGAAGTACCGATACAGAATTTTGAAGAATCACTTGCTAATACCTACTTAGTGCCGACCACTAAAAAACCGATATTCATAAGACTTTCAGGTTATGTATGGCTGGCTCCCGTTGGGATCACAGTGGCGACGGCACATTATTACAAAGCAGTGGCGGATTTATCAACCGATGCCTCATCTACCGAAATTCCGATTGAATTTGAAGACTTCATTATCAAAAAAACCGTACTTGAAATTAAAATTATGAAAGGCGAGGTTCAGGATGTCCAGTTAAAGCAAGCCGAACTGGACAAAGAGATACAAAGTTCCTATGAAAAATTCTTAGGCAAAATGCAGGAGATCCAAAGAGTTGATATAACCAACAAAGGCAAGTTATCATAATGTTAATTTCGGAAATCAGGGATTTATTTAAATCCAAATATAAGTTAGAGTCAAGAATAAGAAAGACCGATGAAATTGACATCGACAACAAACTGCTTGCATCTTTCATTTCCCAGGCTCAGCAGGACATACAGCGAAGGTTGTCTGTGGTGGAGGCTTCTACTACAATTGCTCTTGGAACTACAAGTAATGTTTATAACCTGCCTTCAAATTTTGGACGCCATAAACACGCTTATATAGGCAGTACATTGCTTGGAGAAAAGTCATCAAGATTCATCAGGGAACAAATAGCACTTGGGAATACCGGAGATTGGTATGCGATTTATCAGGCCGGCAATACACAACAGATTTTGACTACATATACCTCCGGTACACTCACAGTTTATTATTACCCGGATTTCAGATATTACCAGCCATCGGTAACGAGCATACAGGACTGGGGAACGTTCAACGGGATAGTATTCACGGGAAAATTAATGCTGCCTGACAGATACGATATGGCTATACTTTATTATATGCTCTCGCAGGTTGTACCTGATTATTATGCTTTTTATGAGAAAGAAATAAGATCGCTTAAAGGCTCAAGAGTTGCCTCAATGGGCGAAACATTAGATTATAATTTTGGTGGTTTAGAAGAAGATGCTTACCCGATAGGAGCATCAGGAGGGACTACAGTGACAGTCATAACAACTATTGCCGGGACAACTGATGCTGATAAATATGCAAGGATAAGATGCACATATACCGGGGGCGCCTACTCGGTTGAGGATAAAAATGGATGGACTTCAGATCCGGCAGTGGCAAACAACGGGACATCCATAGTAATAACGAGCGCAGATAGTGAATTTACAAATTTTATTCATATTGATATTAACAATGAAAATTTCACCTACACAATGAGCGCAGACACAATTACGATTACCCCGGATCCCACAACGGACTGGGGTGATGTTGAAATAGTATTGGCTATATGGAATTAGAAGTAAAACAAATATTGGGAATCGACGAATCGGTAAACCCGGAGATACTTAAAAGTGAATATTTATCTCAACTGAAGAATATGGTTCTGGATTCTCCGGGTTATAAATATACACCGAAGAAAAGAGGCGGATGGACTCTGTTTAATTCCAACTCTGCGGGAAACAGTAATATTGTAAGTCTCCACGATGTTCAGATTTCATCTAATAATTATTTACTTGCAACCTCGGGGACGATCCTTAAGAAGTCGCTTGATGGTACGGATGACTGGGAAAATGTTAAAACAGGGCTTACTACAGGGCTTAAAACAAATATTGTAGTTTACAATGATACTTTAATCTGCACTAACGGAACAGATGCTCCTTTCGTGGCTTCGGGCAGTACGCTTGGTACTGTGAACGATTTAGAGATATTACCGCCGGATACTCAATCGGTAACCCTGACGGTAGGCACGGGCGGCGATTTAGACGAAGCCGCAAAGTATATGTATGTATTTGTCTATGTAACCGCAACGGGAGAAAAAAGTAATATCTCAAATCCCGTTGTAGCCACGACAACTACGGACAAAAAAATTACGATTTCAAATATTCCCGTTTCTTCAGACGGGAGAGTAATCTCAAAGAAAATTTACCGGACTGAGGGCGGCGGAGAAACTTTATTTTTACTTGCTACTATCGGGGCTTCGGATGTTACTTATGTGGACTATGCAGCCGATGATTTACTTGGTTTTTCTGAAATAGCAGACATCATCACCGTTCCTTTGACCGCAAAATATTCTCTAATCCATAAAGACAGGCTTATACTTGCAAATATAACCAAGGCAGCAGAAAATAAAATATTCCCCCCCACAAAAATTGCAACCTTAACGCAGGGAACGGGCGGCAATATCAGCGATGGTGTCTACAAATACAGGTACTCTTTGGTCGATTCCGAAGGTGTTGAAAGCAGGTTGTCTGATTATAAAGAAATTACAATTTCGGAAAGTGGCGATACTGCTTCGGTTGCTTTACAAATAGACCAACCCTATATCGGCGCTTCCGCTAATAGATATGGTGATATTAAATTTTGGAGAGTTTACAGGACAGTGGCGGGTGGTTCAACTTACAAACCTGTCGATGATTTCGGAGTTCTTCCATTAGGTTATCCCAATCCTTTTAATGGTACTACAGACACTTCCGCCGATGCTTCTTTGGGCGCTGATTACGAACGGGCAACAATAAGTCTGCCGAATACAATAATGTGGGCGGATTTAGGGAAACCCTCAAATATAAATGACTTAAACATCCTTCCGGTCTATCCCGATGACGGAGGCGGCATAACAGGAATTTTAGATGACAAAGACGGCTTCTGGGCAGTAAAAGATAATTCATTTATTAAGATTTTTACAGATGGTGCGCCTGAGAACTGGAGACCATATAAGGTAATAGAAAATTTAGGATGCGATTTGCCCGAGTCTTTAGTCAAACACGATCAGTATATTTATTTTTCAAGGGCGGGAAAGATCTATCGGTATCCGGATTATATACTTGTCCCGCTTAGCGAAACAAGAAAAAATCTTTTTGCCTCAATGACCGGCATTAAATACGGCACTTACTTCAAAGATAGAAGCTGGTATGTGATTTTATTGGAAGCGCCGGCTTCAAATTACATAGCCTGCTATGATGAAAAGATCAATACGTGGTATTACTTCACGATGACCTATGCCTTTTCAGTCATCGAAAAACAATTCGGTTCAAACAAAGGGAAATTGCTAAAAGGCAATGGTTATCTGGTGGGTGGCGCCTTTGTAGCTTACTATGATGATTCGGCTACGGCGGATACTGAGACGGGATACACAGTCCAGATCAGTACGCAAGCAAGGTATAAAACTTTCACGATGGATGATGGGATTTCACTTGCAAGACTGAGGATTCTTTTCCTTGATTATTTGGGTCAGGTTGGGCTGACATTCACGATTACTATCACAGACCCAAGGACTTTGCAATCTAAAACAACCACAGTAACGGCAGGATCAACTGAAACAGTCCTTAAGAAAATAATTGATTCAATGACAGGTACATTCACCGAAGTTCACAGGGCAGTCTACGTCAATATCGAAGGCCAGGGGTTAAATATATTAAATGGTTTAAGGCTTAGTTATAACACTGT
>DATFVA010000107.1:0-13742 GCA_035260565.1 Ignavibacteriaceae bacterium
TCAGTCCCTGACAGATACCATTGTCGCCGGTGTACCTTGCAGAGAAATCGAGAATTTTTTTAAGGTGTTCATATACAGTTCCCTCTCCCCCATCGGCATAGGGAACGACCTGGTCGAAGAATGACAACTCACCGGTTTCTACTATCCATTCACAAATTGAGGCTACCAGCCACAATGCATCATCAGAGCAGACATCTTCCATTCCGTGAATAATATCTTTCGGGTCGGGCGTTGGAACAACTGTTGGTAATTTAACGCCGGGAAGCTTATTGTCTTTCGGTTCAAATACATCGGGGTCGAACAAGTGCAAGCCGTAGCCCATACTTGTATGTCCCTTGAGCAGCTGAATTATCCTGTACTTTGTCTTTTCCGGGTTGGAATGAACCACGCCCATTATATCCTGCGATGTATCCCTGTAACCAAGACCCACCCTCCCGCCGGTTTCAATGAATGAAGCGAAACGCGACCAGATAACACAAACTTCTGCCTGGTATAATGTCCAGATGTTGATCATAGAATTCATACCGAAGCTGGGAGTTGTGCACTGAAAGACGGACATCTTCTCATCCCAGAAATTTTTCAACTGCTTAAACGCAGAATCAACATTTTTCATCCTGGAATATTTTTTCCTAATCTCATAACCTTTGTCATTCCTGGAACCAACACCCAGCATAAAAATCAATCGTACAGATTCACCAGGTTTGAGAATTAATTTCTTATGAAGCGCACCGCAATGATTTCCACCGAGCTCACTGCTATTTGAACATTCTCCTTTTTCAACAGCAGCCGGATTGGTTTCCGTCCTGTAGTTACCGATAAACGAATCTCTCAGACAGTCATAACTATCAGGTTCAAAGTTAGAAGTTAGATAATGATAGGTCCACGGTTCATAGAAAAAATCATACTCAATTATACCATCTTTAAAATTTGATCCGCTGGCGTACAGGCTCATCTGAAAATTCTGGTTATCTATCTCTACATTATGAAATGAAAATTCAAGATATGAAAAAACACTAAGTCTCCTCTTTTTCCGGCCGGTATTTTTTATTCTCACATCCCAGATCTCCACATCATCATCAACCGGGATAAACATCAGCTGTTCAGCTTCAATATCCCTATACCGGCATTGAAATTTTGTATATGAGAGACCATGACGGCAGGTATATTCTGCATTTTTTAAACTCTTTCCAACGGGCTGCCATGAAACCGACCAGTATTTTTTAGTATCATCATCACGGATATAGACATAATGCCCGGGTCTATCCATAGGGATTCCATTAGGTCTGAATCTTGTAACGCGATGATGTTCGGTTGATTTATAAAATGTATAGCCCCCCGCATTGTGTGAAATTACAGTACAGAGATCTTTTACCCCGAGATAATTTGTCCATGATACCGGGACATCGGGACGATCAATAACATATTCTTTTTGTTTATCGTCAAAATATCCGTATCTCATTACTTTCTCCATAATATTAAAAAATTATCAGACGGCTTCCGGTTCTTCTTTTATTTCCCTGAAAGGGACCAGCCACGTTATAAGGAAAGAAGGGATGGTTGCGATCATAACCCAGATAAAGAAATTTTCATATCCAAGGAAATCGCTTATAAAACCGCTAATCATAGCAGGGATCAGAAAACCCAGCTGCATCAGTGAAGTAGCAAAAGCATAATGTGCCATTTTATATTTACCAGGGGCAATCTGCTGCAACATATATAATGTCAATCCGATAAATCCGAAGCCGTAGCCGAAGTATTCAAAAACTACTGCTATACTAATAACAAAGAAATTTGCAGGCTGGTAAATTGCAAGGAATGTGTATACCGCAAACGGGATATTAAAAAAGGCGCACAAAATTAATAACGATTTTCTTAATCCCCTGTTTGCAGTAAAATAACCCGCGAGTATAGAACCCAAAATAAAAGCTATAGGGGGGAAAATGCCGTAAAGTATGCCTATATCTTCGGTTGATAAGCCCAGTCCGCCCTGACCGGTTCCGGCTCTCATAAACAGCGGCACTATCTTAACTGCCTGACCTTCAGCAAACCTGTATAAAACAAGGAAAGCAATTCCCCAGTAAATAAATTTTTTCTGAAAAAAAGTTTTAACAACATCAAAGAAAGTCGTGGAGGCTTCTTTGAAAGTTTTAACATTTCCTGCTTTACCCCCGGTAGGCAGAAATCTGAGGTGATATATGCTTAAAAGGATAAGGATTGCGCCGAACGAACCCATTACGATTGTCCATGCAGGTTTAACGCCAATCTGCTTTTCAAGGACACCGGCCAGCAGAACAAAAGCTCCCTGAGATAAGATTTTTCCTACATTATAAAAGGCCCCCTGCCAGCCTACATATTTAGCCTGTTCTGTAGCATCAAGCACATTTATATACACACCGTCTGCGGCTGTATCGTGAATAGCCGAGTTAAGCGCAATTATTCCAAAAAATATTATAGTCCATTCGAAATAATCAGGAAGCTGCAGAGTAAGGATAAGGAGTCCGAAACTTACACCGCCCAGGAACTGAGTTGCTATAACAAAATCTTTTTTAGTTCTGAACATTTCAAGTATCGGTCCCCACAATGGCTTAAGCGCCCAGGGAATGGTTACAAGGCTGGTAAAGAAAGCAATTTCAGCATCGGAAATACCCAGGCTCTTATACATAAGAACCGAAACTACGTTTACAATAACGAAAGGAAGTCCCTCCGCAGTATATAATGTAGGCACCCAGAAGGCAGGATGTATTTTTTTTTGGCTGACAGTTGATATCATAATATTCAGATTAAATCAGATTTTATTCATTACCGTCAATTATAAAGGACCTGAGACTCAATTAAAAACACTGCGTAAAAATAAGGGCCGTCCTTTTACAGACAGCCCCGTGAACAAGTAGGAGACCGCAATTACTTGAGAAGAATCATTTTCTTCGCAATGAAATTATTATCCTGCTGCAAAGTATAGAAATAAATTCCGCTTGAGAATTTACTCATATCTATATTATAGCTGTAACTACCCGATGAAATATTCCGGTTATCAAGTACCGTCTTTACGAGCTGACCCGTTACATTATATATCTTAAGTGATACATTGCCGGGTTTAACCAGCGTAATTGTAACATTCGTTGACGGGTTAAAAGGATTCGGATACGCATCAGAGAGAGTAAACTTATCAGCAACCTGCGGAGTAGAATTATCAACTCCGGTCCATCCGTTAAACCAGTATGGATCACCCAGAGGCAAACCATCAGTACTGCTGTTTTTAACAGCGGTATTAGAATATGCCAAATCTGTACTGCAAGGCAGCGGCCATGGCGGAGTCCAGTCCAGGTTTGTTCCCACCTGTGTTTTCTGGTAAGCATAATACTGTGTTGAGCCGGTACCGCCCCGGACAGCAGCAAAGTAGTTCAACAAACCTACTCCATAGGTTGTATCACTTCCAGGGTTAAGAACTTTGTCTATTGTAGGTCCGAATTGCGGATCAGCACTCTGGTTTCCGCTTTGAACAAAACCAGGCCATACTGATGGAGTATTGAACATGGCCGCAGTTTGGTCGTTCATAAATACAGGTGTATAAATTGAATCGACGGTTGCTGTATCGTTCCAGGCGGTCCAGAATGAAGTAAGCCCGGAGGACCAGAAGTAAGCATTATTTTTTACTTCAACAGTACGGGCAGCTTCTGCAGCCAGGGAATCTGCCGTTCCATTTATGGGGTGTCCAAGAAATGTTGCGGCCCTTAAGGAATCGAGTCTGAAGAAACTGAACAATGCAGGAATCCGCGGGGGATCAATTTCATCCCATCCGCCTAAATACTCAGTTCTGCTTTCTCCCAGGGCATAGACATTATAGAATATATTGTTATTAATTTTGGCATTAACCAGCGGCTCTGACCAGAAAGGAGCTTTAGTTGTCAGAAGCACATCGTTATGAGAGAAATCAAAATAGTTTGTGATACCGGTTGTTATGACAGGTCCCATCGCTACTGCAAGCATGGTATTATACCTGACATAAATTGTATCAGTAAACCAGTTGCCGGCTCCATTAAGGCTGCGGAGTAGTTCAGGTACATAATACGCAGACGCTACATCGAAACCATTTATAAATTTACTATTTGTGATGAAGAATTTGTTCCAGTTTGAACTAAAAGCAATTTCGAACTGGGACATAAAGTCAAACACGCAATTGTCTACAGTAAGACGAATGTAATCTGCAGAAACCTGAACTCCCTGTCCAAATGCTGTGTTATTAGTATTAATAGGTGTTATACCAAGCAGGTAAAGATTCTTAAGGGCAATGTTGGTATGTGCACCTGTAAAAGTAAAAAAGATACCGGGTATTTGACCGCCGGAAAGAACATCAGCTTCAATGCAGGGTAGTTTGCCTGTAGTACCATCAGCCACGCCAATAATGGATATACTTGACTGAGAAGTAATAGTAGCATCAAGTAAATATGTTGTATCAGTTGAAACAAGCTGATAGACGCTATGATTGTTAACACCGCCGCTTACGTCACCATTAATAACCTGATCTAAGGTCAATGGGTTGTTTGCATAGATTGTAAGAGTACCGGTCTGTGCAGAGGATTGACCTGGTGTTAACATGAATACTATCATCGCAAACAGAAATACTGTTGTGAATAAAGTTTTCATGAAAGCTCTCCTTTCAATTAAGATTGAATTAGTTAATTATCCGTATTTGATAGAATTTAAATATGAAAAATTCTGTCATCACTAAGCTCTCTCTCAGCAAATAATATTTTCACCTCCTTATTTTTTGCTGCCATGGAATTACACACTACAATTATTATCAAAGTTTGATTTATTAAACTCTTTTTTACCATTTTAAAATTCAGTCTCATCAGGCTAAAATTTTACCCGGACACCTAAGTCTGCTGTCATTCCATAATCCTGCTGCGCCTGGGGCACACCAGTGGGAGCCTGGATAACATCGATATCTTTTTCTCCGTTAATATTATTCACGTTACCATAAATTTGTATCCCGAACCAGGGTAGATCCTGCTTGGCGGAAAGGTCCCAGCGAGTATAAGCGGATGTATTGGTTCGTAATTGGGGATAAAAATTGGGACCAGTGAAGATATTATCCTGGTATATCATAGAAACTCTCACCGAGAAACCTTGAAAGTCATATCCGATTGATAAATTTGCAATATTGTCAGGCTGGTACAGAAGCCTGGCAGTATAAAATGTATCGATGGGTACTCTTAACCTGGGAGTCACTTTCTGAAGTTTACCGTATGGGTACTTCTCTTCTGAAAAGACATGTGTATAATTCACATTAAGGACCAACCCGTCCAGAGGATGCGGCAGGTACCAGAAATGAGTCTGCCAGTCAAGTTCCAGTCCATAGTCGGTTGCCCTGTTGGAATCATTTATATAAGTATTTATCTGCGGGTTACCGCTGGGTGCCGGTGCGCCCGTAATCAAAGATGGCGGAAAATATTTATATGCTTCGGTACCGGTTACGTAGAAAGTCGTAGGGTATATAAGATTATCGATTTGTTTAAGGAATCCGCCTATTGTAAGCAAACCGATCTCGTTACTGTAAAAAGAAAAGTACGCATCATAGTTGTATGAACGTGAAGGGACAAGATCAATATTATTATAATTAATGACTCCCTCTGAAGAAGATACATTTATCATAGGAATTATAGCAATAAAATCAGGGTAAGCCAGAGTACTGCTGTATGACAGACGTACATCGAACCAGTCAAACGGTTTATATTTCAGGGAGGCATCCGGCAGCCAGTATCCGTGATTCTGCGTTACCGTTGTATCATAGTGATTATAAGCTCCCCCAAGGTCAGAGCTGGTATTTTGCAGCCCGCGTGAAGCTGTATATACAGTCTGTAAATTCTGGTAACGGACTCCGGGTATTAAAGTGATTTGCTGACCAATACCAATTGTAGCCATTATATAGGCTGCACTCTGATTTTCATATCCGGAATAATTATTCATGGTAGAAAGGGCCTGATCTTTAAAATAGGATAGCGGGGCATACTTTGCTATAAGGCCGGTACTATTCTGCAGGAATGCTGCCAGGTCGGCAAGCATAGGAGCATTCAAAGGGTCATTCATATTATACTCCCCGCCCAGAAATTTACCGTAGTCGTATGTGGGATCAACGAAAAGCGACAAAGGAATTTTATTTCCATACTGTACGGTGCCAAGTGAATGCTGCCCGATTAAAGTATCAACATACTTTGCGCTCTCAAGCGCCAGTCCCTGCGTGCCGGTTGTATGATAGGTATAAGACCTGGTCTGATGGCGGTACATCCCTCCAAATTTTATAACCGAAGTTATTACATTCGAAATATTCAGATCTTTACTTATATCAAGGGAGGCAGACAGGGCACGTGCTCCGGAAAAGCTTCCGGTATTTGCAAGATTATTAAGAAATGAAATAGTTGGATCGGGGGTAGCTGCCTTAGGGATAATCCTGGGATCAAGGTTTGTTTTGCCGCTCAGAGTATCCAGACCTGCTGAACCCTGTACAAAAGTAGCAGTCCAATCATTCGGGTTATCGGTCTCTGTATACGTATGGGCTACAACGGCATCTACGTAAAAAATCGGCAATTCATACTTCATATGTAGTGCGTTGGTAATTACACTCAATTTGCTTTTCGAGTAAGCCAGCGTGGTATTTATAATATTGCTCCCGCCAGTGCCCTGTATCCCGAAATATTCACCCCGGTTCTGAATATCAGTAGTTCCTGTACTGACAAAATTAGATAATTTTACAGAGCCGTCCGGAAGTTTGTAGTCGAGTACTATTGCACCATCATACCTTTTTCTATCTCTTGGAATGTTATTAAGATTCAAACCTTCAGTAAAGTACAGAGGGATTGAATCTCCGTCATTAGTGTAAGCAGCGCCAAGCTGATTAGATGTAAGGTTCTTACGTTCAATATCAACCTGGGCGAATACTCCTAATCTATTATTCAGAAACCTGTTTTCCAGGCTTCCTACATATTTATAATTGTTCAGTTTATGATATGCATTGGAGAGAGCATTATAACCTCCCTGGACAACAACTCCGAATTCAGGTACTCCGGGTTCTTTAACTTTCGCTTCCCTCAATTCAAGATTAACTACTCCGCCGATAACACTCGCATCCATATCAGGGGTAACGGTTTTCTGCACTTCCATTACTTCCAGCATATTTGATGAAATCATACTCAGATCTACGCTTGCATTATTCGGGTTTGATGAAGTGAGTTGAACACCGTTAACTAAAATCTGGTTAAATTTCGGCGCCATTCCCCTTATAACAACCTCGTTCGCCTCTCCTCCGCTTCTTAGAACTGATATGCCGGGAAGCCTTCCAAGGGATTCTGCAGCATTTGCATCAGGAAGTTCCTGTATACGGGCAGCGGATACCACACTTACAATTTTGTCTGAGGATAACTGCTGGTTTATTGCAGAATTCTGTCCGCTTGCCTGACCGGTTACTGTTACGGTTTCGCCGAGAACAGTTACGGGTTCAAGTTCAAAGTTCTGTTCAAGTGACATTCCTTCTTTTATTACGACTGTAACGTCCTTTGAATTATAACCTATATAGCTGGCACGTAAAGTATAGGTTCCTGCCGGGACATTGCGGATTACATACTTACCGTGAGTATCTGTTGCAGCCCCTATGCTGGTTTTTAAGAGTATGACATTAGCCCCTATAAGTTCTTCACCTGTTCCTTTATCTTTAACGAATCCTTCTATGCCGGCCGCTTCAGCATAAGCACTGCTGATAATGAAAGAAATGCCTATGATTAAAATGCTCAAAAACTTATTGCGCATTTTTTCTCTCCTTTCAGAAAAAATTCATTAAACTTTTCAAAACAGTTAATTCCAATGATCTTTTTTAAGTTCTCTAAAAATCAGGCTGCTTGCGCCAAGTATCCCGGCTGTTGCATTATTTAATTTGGAAACTAAAACCTGAATTTTTCCTTTATGAACATTCAACAGTTTTTCTTCGAAAGTACGGCAGGTAGGCTCAAGCAATAAACTGCCTGAATTGACAAGCCCGCCGAACAGTACTATCATCTGCGGAGCATAATGAGCCGACAGGTTTGCCATGGCTCTTCCTAAAATCTTCCCTGTATAATCAAAGGATTTCAGCGCTAAAGTATCACCTTTTGCCGCAAGATCGCTGATTACCTGTCCGTCAATTTCATTATAAGTCATATCACGAAGCGGACTCGGATCGGTATAAACCGCCATCATTTCAAAAACCGTACGCTTAATTCCTGTAGCTGATACATATGTTTCCAGGCATCCCGATCTGCCGCAATTGCATTTCCTTCCATCCGGGTCAACTATTATATGTCCCAGTTCACCAGCAAGTCCTCTTTCACCATACAGGAGGTTGCCGTCCACAAATATCCCGGCGCCCATACCTGTTCCAAGGGTAATAACGATAAAATTCCTCAGGCCTTTTGCATGACCATAATAATATTCCCCAAGAGCTGCGGCGTTTGCATCATTTATTATGGCGACAGGAATCTTAAAGTATTCCTTCATTATAGAAACGAAATTCACATTGCTCCATTTAAGGTTGGAAGGTTCTTCAATAGTACCGTTTAAATGATTGGCACTGGGAGCTGCAATTCCGATACCTGCCAGGTTATAATCATTTTTATAGATATCAAACGTTTCATTTATATTCTTTACCAGTCTCGCGATGAACTTATCAGCATCTACTTCGCCGTTAGTGGGAATTGAGCTGCCTGAAAGATATTTTCCTTCTTCATTGATGAAACCAAAGACGGTGTTGGTTCCGCCAATGTCTACTCCAAGAGTTAGTTTTTTCTTTTCCATTATCCTGCTTATCGATTGCGTCTCAGGATTAGTTTGTTGTATCGACATACAAATTAATATTACTTAACCTTGTAATCCTGATTCCATTAAATAGTTATTTTATAATCATCAAAAATTTCTTTAATGGCCAGAGTAGCTGCTCCAAGCAGACGGGGGCGGACATTTAAAGATGTGGGAGTAATAATTATATTTTTATTTCTACCGTAAAATGCTCGTTTTTCAACTTCCTGCAGAATCCGGGGATATATAATATCCCATGCCCGGGTTATTCTTCCCCCGATAATAATTGCATGAGGATCGAAGGCTTTAACTATAGTTGCAATTCCAAGTCCCAGGAATTCACCTGTTTCTGTCAGTACTTTTATTGCAGTACTGTCGCCGTTTTCAGCCAGTTTTAAAATATCATCTATCTGAAAGTGATTGAGCAGACCCCGATCCTGGTGCTTTTCATAAAGAAATCTTTTAACCGTGGCTGTATCCGAAGCATATCTTTCCCAGCATCCGTTATTGCCGCAGACGCATTTTTCACCGCCCTCAATTAAGATCATATGTCCTACTTCTCCCGCAGCCTGGAATTCACCCTGAAGCAGCTTTCCTTCAACAACGACCCCTGATCCAATTCCATCACCGATTGAAAGGAACACGAAGTTAGACAGCCCGCCCTTCTGAGCTCCGAACCATAATTCAGCAAGAGCAGATGCCTTAGCATCATTACCTACAGCTATAATCTTAAGATCGGGCATATGTTTGAGAAATTCCTGTCCGATATTAAAATCCTCCCATCCGAGATTAGGAGCAAAATCTACCACAAGGTCTTTGGAATCGACTATACCGGCTACACTTACGCCTAAACCTTCCAATTTTCTGACATCGGACCTGCTGCATAACGTCTGTAATCTTTTAACACATCTGGAAATGAATATCTTTGGATCCCCGGGTTTTGTATCAAATTTTGATTCTGCCAGAATAGTGCCGTCAATATCCACAACTGCTATACAGGTTACGGCAGAATCAATATTAATCGCTCCGATCAATGAACGGCCTAACCTGATAGACAGGTCAATCGGATTTCTTCCTACATTCCTGTCTTCATTTTTTTGTTCGTATACAAGTTCTTCTTTTAACAGATCGGCAACGATGCTGGAGACCGTGCTCTTATTTAACCCCGTCATTCCGGCTATCCTGCTCCTTGAGATGGGCTGATTCTTCCGGATGATGTTAAGTATCATGGATCGGTTTATATCGCGTACTATCTTTGCGTTTCCGCTTATAGCTTTCTGCATCATAAAGGTTTCTGATCCCGGATATTTAGTTTGTTGTTCAAACCAACTAATCGCTCACAGCGAACATAAATATTTTTTGGGATTAACTCAATAGGCAGGGTAAAAATAATTCATGAATTTTTTCAGACAGGATTAAATTCATTAAAGTTCATTTCTCACTTCACTTCTGAAGAGCAATATAGTCAGTTCAGCCCTTCACCTGGATTCAGAGCTATGAATTGGCGGGGTTTATCTTTTTATCTGTTACTTTTATCCTGATTTATTCAACTTTTACCACGACCATTGTCATGTCGTCGTGCTGAAGTGCTTTACCGATAAATGAGTCGACATCGGCGATGGTTTTATCAAGCAGTTCCTTTGCAGGAAATTCTAAGTTTTTTGAAATTGATTCGGTTAACCTTGTTTCTGTAAATTCCATTTTGAATCTGTTCATTGCCTCTGTGAAACCGTCTGTATAAAAGACAAATGCATCACCTGGGTGGGTATCTATTTTAATCTCTTTAATTGTTTTATTGAAGATCCTCCCCTTCTCCAATCCGAGTGCAAGTCCCACAGGATTAAGCAGTTCCAGTTCTTTTTTCCCGGAATGTTTGGCAATCACCGGATTATGTCCAGCCCTGGAGAACGTAAGTGTATGATCCTTCACATCGAATATTCCATATATCATACTGATAAAAGTTCCCCGTTCAACATTCTCATAAAATAGTTCATTTATTTTAATAAGGAATTCAGAAGGAGAACTAACTGTTTTTGACAGGGCCTTAACGAAACCTTTAGCGAGGGTCATGTAAAAAGCAGCCTGCGTGCCCTTCCCGGATACATCGCCAATAATAATACCAATCCTGTTTGCATCAAGCTGAACAAAATCGTAATAGTCTCCCCCCACCTCAAGAGCCGGTTTACACCGGGCGGCAATATCCAGTCCTTTAAATTCCGGATTCTTTACCGGAAGGAAACTCATTTGTACATCACGGGCAATTTCCAGTTCTCTCTGCAGCCTCTGTCTTTCGGTAATATTTTTTACAAATGCTGGAGTAATAGAATCGTAATCTGAAATTTTATCCCGGGTCAATAATCCGATAACCAGGAATACAGTCAGGAGAATGAAGAAGATAATGAGGTGATAACCTGCCTGCTGATAATAGGCATTTCCGGCTGTGAACAAAGATGCGCCAACATCTATAGTATTAAACACAACCAGGGTAATTATTGCTGATAAAACATCGGAGTAGTTGAAGTACAGCATAAACACCAGGCCCATCACCACACCCGTAATAACGCCCCAATATGTTGGAAGCATATCGTTATAGTTAACAACACCCCAAAGTACTGCACTGATAGGAATAAGTATATAAAGTGAACTGAATCTTCTTTTAAGTCCGGAAAATACAAATAGAAAGAATATTGCCGCTGAGTATATCCCTGGATAAATGCTTCTATCGATTATACTCAAGGCGGGACTAATCGAATGGAAATGCGAGATTAAAGACGGACTGTCTTTTGTAATAAACGATATATGCATCATTTTTTCAGATGTGAAAAGGATTACTAACCACACCAGGTAAATCAGAAATCCTCCAATAAGTCCTTTGATACCTGCTTTGCTGACTTTTGAATGAAATGCATATCCCTTTGTTAAAAGATCAAGTGAGATAAACTTTTGTTTCCAGGTTTCCCTTGCTATTGTTTCACTTACAGCCCAGCTTACTAAAACACCCGCCGCCAGGAATATCGTGCTGAAAATAAGAGGGAGCCAGAGTTCCCATCCGGTAGATGAATCTGCTATAAGCGTATAAAGATTTACACTGAAAGTGAATCCTACAATTAAACCCATAACAATTGCCAGCCTGAAACTTACTTCGTAAGCTCTAATCCTTTTATAACCGATGATTATAATGATGATGTAGACTATTAAATAGAAAGGTACAGCAGTTGCAACGGAATAGATACTGGAATTACTCTGAGAAGCTATCCCTGTTATATCAAATGAAAGGGTATAACTGGTGATTATATCTCCTGTGACAATGACATTAAGAAGCAAATCTCTATTTATGTCTGCCGATCTTGCTTTCCAGGAAAATTTATAGTCAATGTTATTCTGCTTTTCAATTTTTTGAACTTTCTTCTCACCAAAGCCCTCTGTCGATTTATATTGCATAACCACCGGGCCGGCCTCGGGATCAACAGGAGAATAACTTTTCAAAAAATCCAAAGCCATCCGGTGAGCTTCATCTTCCGTAACAGGATTCAATTTTAGCGAATCATTTATTTGCCTCTTAAACAATAATAATCTTCCATGCGTATCGTAGTTCAGTATAATATCCCCTGCAGATATCCCTTCTGATTTAGGCTCATTACTGCTAATGGTAACATTTTCATCTGGTTTCTTCCATTCTAATTCCCAGTAATAGCCGGGAATTCTTTCCCTGATCAGGTTATTGGCCTCAGAAAAAGAATATGCATCGTAGACACTCTTAAGCAATTCCCTGTTTGCCTGTAGTGTAGTGATTTCCGTCTTACCTTCGATGTTCAGATTAAGCTGATCTAAAAGTCTATTACCGTTCCGGGTGACCCCAATTGAATTATATTTAAGTTGAATAGCTCCAAGCTGATTAACTGAAGGATAGGCATTATAGATTATAAAAGCTGAAATAATAGTTACGGCAAAAAGGGTGACTATTAATAAAATTTTCTTCATTTATTTTCTATTTTTAGTTTTTATCGGAACGTCCACCACAGGAATGCTAATGTTACTACAAGTACTACAGAAGCGGTAATGTTTACTTTCCTCCATTTTGAATCTGCTACGTAATTAATATCTCCGGTTGATATAACCAATTTTTCAAGTTTCTTTCCGGCAGGCACTTCTGTTGTCAGGCTGACAGCAATCAGAACTGCGGAGCAGACAACGAACAGGAAAATTGCAAAATGCAGAAAGTTTATGGATGCGGTGAACCTCAGAAAATCATTCGACAAAGGAGAGATTTTATTCTGGATCTCAAGCACTAGTCTGATTCCCCCGAGAACTAATCCGGTCAGGAGTGCAGAAATTGCACCTTTGCCGTTCACCCTTTTCCAGAAAATACCGAAAAGAAAACAGGCAGCAATTGGCGGGGAAATGTAAGCCTGCACACTCTGGAGATAAACATACATTCTGTTATCACTCAGCAGCCCAATGAACGGGATCCATAAGAGTCCAAGCACAACCATCACTCCTGTCGTGATCCGTCCGAAATTTACAGTGGCTTTTTCATCAGCAGCCGGTTTTAGTTTTTTATAGATATCGATGGTCAGCAAGGTTGAGGTTGAATTAAACATAGCGCTTAATGAGGACATCAGGGCAGCAAGAAGCCCGGCAACTACAAGTCCTTTTAACCCTGAAGGAAGCAGGTTGGTAATCATCCATGCATATGCCTGATCACCGCTTATCGTTCCCTTCGAAAGATAGAATGCAATTATACCAGGGAGGATAAGAATAAAGACGGGTAATATTTTGAGAAAGCCGGCGAAGATTGTACCGCTCTGTGCATTGGATAAATTTCTTGCACTGAGAACTCTCTGTACAATGTACTGGTCGGTGCACCAGTACCATATTCCCAGAATCGGAGCCCCGAAAACTATTCCTGTCCATGGAAA
>DATFVA010000108.1:0-3102 GCA_035260565.1 Ignavibacteriaceae bacterium
GGGGACTTAGTCGTGAAAATGTTATCGCTCTCATCGACGGAAACAGGATAGCAACATCAACCGATGTAGCAGCAAGGTTTTCCCTGGTCGACCTGAATGATATTGAAAATGTTGAGATTATAAAAGGTGCTTCTTCTTCTATCTATGGCTCCGGCGCAACCGGAGGGATTGTAAATATTATAACCAGGTCTCCCAGGTTCAGGGACAATCCTTCATTAAACGGGAATGTATCTGCCGGATATAATACAGTTAACAGATCCTCGGGTATTTCAGCTTCACTTTATGGTGGCGGTCCTGTCTGGTCTTCAAAAATTGCAGCTTCATATAGAAAAGCTGGAAATATACGGACGCCGGCGGGTGAATTAAGGAACAGTCAGTTTGAGGATTACGGGCTTTCAGCAGATCTGAGTGCATCACCATTCACTAATCATAAAATAAGTCTTAACTATCAGTTGTTTAAAGCACTTAATGTCGGCATACCCGGGTCATTTGTTTTTCCGTCTGATGCCGATATCAGGTATCCCAATGAAAAAAGAAGTCTTTTTTCTGCCGGTTATGAAATCCGGAATCTAACTCCGTTCTTTTATAAGTTGTCTATGAAATACTCATACCAGACAATTGCAAGAAATGTGGAGAATATTCCGCACATTGTTCAGTATATCCCGGGAACTCCAACCAGCCTTGCACGAAGAGTATCTGTATTGAAAATTACTCCTGAAGCCGACCATATAAATAACAATCTTCAGCTGCAGGGAAATTTCCTGATGAACGGAGTGAATAACCTGGCAGCAGGATTGGATTATTGGGATAGAAACTATAACGGATTCAGAAAAAAATATCAGCGTATCGAACTCATTAATGACCAGAATGAAGTCGTAAATACAATTGATAAAACAATAGGTGAAATGCCGCTGCCCGATTCAAAATACCGGGACCTTGGTATATTTCTTCAGGATGATTATGTTTTTATACAAAATAGGTTGTCGCTCTCACTCGGTACACGCCTGGATCTTATCAACATACAGAGTGAAAAAACACCGAACCCTGTTTATGAGATTGTTAACGGAACAATTAACTATACTCCTGATGGTCAGCAGATCATCTGGGGAAAAAAAGATATAAATGACAGAGCCTACAGTGCAAACCTGGGTATAAAATATTCCTTAAATGAAAGTCTTGATTTAACACTAAGTCTTGGCTATTCTTTCCGCTCACCATCACTGGAAGAAAGATTCCAGTATATCGACCAGGGTAGTTATGTGAGACTTGGTAATCCCAGCCTTCAATCGGAAAGGGGCAGATCAGCTGACCTGGGAATTCGGTATTATCGGTCTGATTTTAAATTTGTATCCAGCTTCTTTTTTAATTATTTCACCAACCTGGTTTCGGAAAAACCTGCTATATTTGAAAACAGGCAGGCTCTGATAAAAACGAACATAGGGAAAGCAAGGTTATATGGCTTTGATCTCCGTACAGATTATAATATTTATCAGGATTTTGTATTGCATGGTATACTATCTTACGTAAAAGGAGATGATATAACAGCCGGCGGAAATCTGTCTGAAATTCCTCCATTGAATGGTAATTTCGGTATTGAGTATAAACTTTTTAGGACACTTGAAGCTGGTCTGTCGGCTGAGATTTATGCTGCACAAGATGATATTGCACCCTTCGAGATTTCTACACCCGGATATGCAGTTTTTAGTTTTTCAATTAATACTGAACCCATAAATATATCCGCATATAGCCTCAGAATATATTCAGGCCTGGAAAATATTTTTGATAAGAATTACCGTGATCACCTGTCAACACTCAGGGGGAACATTACAGCCGCCCCGGGAAGGAACTTTTATATTAAATTTACAACAGAATTTTAATCCGGCAGCTTCCGGTTAAGGAAATATCACAAATATGTACTGGTTCTGGTTAGCTCTTATCTCTGCAGTTTTTTCAGCTTTGTCCGCCGTCTATGAGAAGAAAGCATTATTCTCATTAGACGTTGTGAATTTTACTTTCCTTATATCCATTATTACGCTACTGTTTTCAATACCTTTTTTCGGAATGATCGATTACGAAAACCTGATTACATTAAGTATGCTGGTGCTCGCGGTTAAAACAGTATTGAGCGCAGCGGCCTTCCTTTTTGTAATGTATTCTATCAAGAATCTTGAGATAAGTGAAGCTCTGCCGCTACTGGCATTAACCCCGGGGCTCGTTGCAGTTCTGGGAGCAATTCTGATAAATGATTACCTGACTGTGTTTGAATGGCTTGGAATATTCCTTATGATAACCGGGACAATTATTCTTGAAACCGGCCAGAATATCAGGGGGAATGAGAAGCACAGCAGAGGACTGAGAGATTATGCAGGGTCATTTGCATCATTATTCAGATTTTCAAAGTATTCTTATGTAATCATAGCCCTGATCCTTTTTACTATCACCTCGCTTCTTGATAGGATACTTCTGACTGATTTAAAACTTTCTCCTTACAAATTTATGGCGTTTCAGCAGCTGTTCTATGCTGTCATTTTTACAATTGCAATCTTAATCAGGTATGGTGGCCGGCTGGAGCCTCTGAAACAAATTCCCCTGAAAATGTTTTATATATTAATTATCATTTCTGCAGCGACCGTTATATATCGATTTACCCAGATAGAAGCTACTAAGGCAGCTCCTGTTGCACTGGTACTTTCTGTTAAACGTTTATCAGTTTTGATGGCGGTTATTTTCGGAGGCATGATGTTCAGGGAAAGGCACCTTACCAGAAGGATCATAGCAGTATTAGTAATTTTAGCAGGTGCAGCAATCCTGCTGAACCTTTGAATTATTAAAATCAGTTAATATACAGGTCGACTGTATAGCGAAAAATGTAGGGACATCGGTAAGGGTTGTGGTGATGTACTATTGTAATAATTTGAAACGGCAGTTGAGGATTTGATTTTGTATTTCTGACAATAAGGAAGGAATTATTATAAATGAAATCATTCAGAATCTTATTTTTGGCGGTTCCGGCTGTGGTGGCGGCGTTGATCTTTGTTTTATATTTAAATACCGGGGATGAATTATCCAAACTTAAAATAAAATATTCAAAGGCGATGAAAA
>DATFVA010000109.1:0-5831 GCA_035260565.1 Ignavibacteriaceae bacterium
TATACTTATATTTTATTAACCCTCTAATGGGGGTACAACATACTGAAAACCGGAGTCTGTGTCAAGAATGATTTTGATTTTAAATTAACAGATGCGATTTATCTCCAACATCATCAGTAATGGACGGATTAAAAATTGTATCCGACAGAGCCAAGGAGGGGCAATCGAAGAGTTCCACTTCTGTTGAAATAATAAGCAGGTTTGACAAAATGTCAGTCCCCGTAGTTATGCCGTATTAGTCCCGTAGTTATGCCGTATTTGTGCCGTAGTTGGGCTCATAATGAGACAGTGAGAAAACAGCCAAAAAACGCTATTTTCTGCTGTTTAATAATTCAATATATGACAAAATGTCAGTGTCACATTTTGGGATTATATATGCCGGGCCCAAAATCTTTTTACGATTTATTTAGTATAGACCTAGAGCACTTCACAATATTCACTGATGTCTGATTATAAATTTACTTCCCGGATGGCCTCATAACTGCTTTTTTGTTTTGAAAATTACCCCATTATTATTTATCTTAATTGCTCAAATTTTTTAGAAATTAAATAATTAGGATATTGGTATGAAAAAGGGAATTCACCCGGATTATAGACCTGTTGTTTTCCAGGATGCGTCGGCAGATTATTCTATTTTAACACGTTCTACTATCCAGACGAATGAAACGATTACATGGGAAGACGGCAATACATATCCATTAGTAAAACTTGAAATTTCCAGTGCATCTCATCCTTTCTTTACCGGCAAACAGAAACTTCTGGATACCGCCGGAAGGGTTGAAAAATTCAAGAAGAAATACGCAAAAAAAGAATCGAAGTAAGTATCCTTTATATATTGAATTTTGTGAAAAGCCAGTTCATCGCTGGCTTTTTTTATTTCGAAACGGACCCGGGCATTAGTCATTTTTTTTGTGTTGTTTGAAGAGGATGGTTTTAATTAAGTTGCACAAGTTTAAAAAAGTAATTGAATGAAAAAGAACATAAAAACTATCGGTATAACCGGAATTGTCATCGTAATATTAATAATTCTCGCTATTCCTAAATTGAAATCATCAGAAAGTAAACCGGGAAAGCAAGGGCCCGACGCCGCCGGTCCTCTTCCAGTAAAAGCTCATATAACCAAATTTGAAGCACTTGATAATAAAGTACTCACCACGGGAACAGTGCTGGCTAATGAAGAGGTTGACCTCAAGAGTGAAGTACCCGGAAAGGTTACAAAAATACTCTTTAAGGAAGGCAGCGTAGTTAATGCAGGGGACCTTCTTGTAAAGATAAACGACGCTGATCTGCAGGCTCAACTGCAGAGTGCAAAATCGCGGCTTGAACTTCAGAAAGATACCGAGTACAGGCAGAAGCAGCTGCTTGAAAAGGAGGCTATCAGTCAGGAGGATTATGATATGACGGCCAACCAGCTGCAGGTCAACCAGGCCGAGGTTGAACTGATTAAAGCACAGATAGATAAAACCGAGATCCGCGCTCCTTTTTCAGGCATAATTGGTTTAAAGAATGTAAGCGAAGGAAGTTTTGTGACTAACTCAATGATTATTGCAAGTCTCCAGAATATTAACCCGATAAAGATCGACTTTTCTATTCCCGAACGTTATTCTTCTATGGTTAATGTTGGTGACGAAATAAACTTTTCAATTACCGGCAGCAGTAAACAGTACATAGGTAAAGTTTATGCTATAGAGCCTAAAATTGATCCGGTTACAAGAACATTAAACCTGCGCGCCCTTTGTGCAAATACGGGAAGAGAGATCCTCCCTGGTTCATTTGCAAATGTAGAATTGGTATTAAAGAAAATTGAAAATGCTATCCTTATTCCTTCTGAGGCGCTTATACCGGACATTAAGGGGCAGAAGGTTTTTGTTGACAGGAACGGCAAAGCAACCCCCGTGGAAGTAGGAACGGGAATCAGAACCGATATAAATGTTCAGTTAACCTCTGGTGTCAGCGAAGGAGATACGATAATTACTTCCGGAATGCTTCAGCTGAGGCCGGGTGCACCCGTCACCATTTCAGAGTTTGAATAATGAGTCTTTCATCCTTAAGTATAAGAAGGCCGGTCCTTGCAATAGTAATGTCGATAGCAATTCTTGTCCTTGGATTGCTTGGCTACACATATCTTGGTGTGCGTGAGTATCCATCAGTTGATCCCCCGATAATTACAGTAAGTACGACCTATACCGGCGCTAATGCCGATGTTATCGAATCTCAGATTACTGAACCTCTTGAAGAATCAATAAATGGTATTGCAGGGATCCGTTCACTTACTTCAGTGAGCCGCGACGGCAGAAGCACAATTACAGTTGAATTTGATATTGATGTTGACCTTGAGACGGCAGCAAACGATGTAAGGGATAAAGTCTCACGCGCCATAAGTAATTTGCCGCCGGACGTTGAGAACCCCATAGTGTCGAAGGCTGATGCAGATGCTTCCCCGATTGTTTTTCTTAATATCCAGAGCGATACAAGGAATCTACTTCAGCTTACCGAGCTGGCCAATAATGTTTTTAAGGAAAGGTTCCAGACGATTCCCGGAGTGAGTGCAGTGAACGTATGGGGTGAAAAGAAATATTCGATGAGACTCTGGCTCGATCCCGCTAAACTAGCTGCTTATCATCTTACTCCCCTTGATGTAAAGGATGCTATCAACAGGGAAAATGTTGAACTTCCATCAGGCCTGATCGAGGGAAATAAAACAGAGCTTTCAATCAGGACAATCGGCCGTCTTCACGATGCAAATGAATTTAACGACCTGATTATAAAGGAAGAGAAAGGTAATATTGTCCATTTAAAGGATGTTGGTTATGCGATTCTCGGTTCTGAAAATGAGCGCACAATCCTGAAAAGGGACGGCACTCCAATGGTGGGAGTAGTTCTCATTGCCCAGCCCGGTGCTAATAATATAGCTATTACTGATGAATTTTATAAAAGGCTCGATCAGATCAAGCGCGACCTGCCTTCTGACGTTAAAACAGGTATAGGGTTCGATGTAACTGATTATATCCGTGATTCTATTTCCGAAGTTGAGCAGACTATATTTGTAGCATTCGGCCTGGTTGTGCTTATCATATTCTTATTTCTCAGGGACTGGCGTACTACTATCATTCCTGTTATTGCAATCCCGATCTCACTGATCGGGGCTTTCTTCATAATGTACGCTGCAGACTTTTCCATAAATGTCTTAACACTGCTTGGGATAGTGCTGGCAATCGGAATAGTTGTGGATGATGCTATTGTAGTTCTTGAAAATATATATACAAAGATTGAAGCCGGTTCTCCCCCCGATGAAGCCGCACGACATGGTTCCGCCGAGATATTTTTTGCGATTTTATCGACAACCATCGCCCTTGCTTCGGTGTTCCTGCCTATTATTTTCCTGCAGGGGTTAACAGGAAGGCTGTTCCGTGAATTCGGAATTGTAATTGCAGGCTCAGTTATTATTTCGGCATTCGTCGCGTTAACTCTAACTCCTATGCTCAGCTCAAAGATTTTAAGGAGAAGAGAGAAACACAACTGGTTCTATAATAAAACCGAACCGCTTTTTGTAAAGCTGAACAGCACTTACAGGAACTCACTTGAATCGTTCCTCTCAAAGAGGTGGATAGCATTTCTGATTATGGGTGTTTCTCTAGGCCTGATATATCTTTTCTTCACTATGATTCCATCCGAACTCTCACCGCTGGAAGACAGGAGCGGGTTGAGAATATTTGCAACCGCCCCCGAGGGTGCTTCATTTGAGTATATGGATCATTTTATGGATAAGTTAATCCAGACGCTTAAAGACAGTATTCCGGAAAGGGACGCAATTATTTCGGTTACATCGCCCGGCTTCGGTGCATCAAGTTCAGTAAATTCAGGTTTCGCTTTTGTCATTCTTACTAAACCTGATCAGCGTGAGCGGTCGCAGCAGCAGATTGCCGATGATATTACCCCTGTGCTTTCAGATATGACTGATGCACGAGTATTCGTTACACAACAGCAGTCGATCGGACAGCGCAGAGGCGGACTTCCGGTTGAGTACGTGATCCAGGCTCCTAATTTTGAAAAGCTCCGCGAGTACCTCCCGAAATTTATGGATGCGGCACAGAAGGATCCGGTTTTCACAATTGTAGATGCAAACCTGAAATTCAACAAGCCCGAAATAAAGCTTGTGATAGACAGGCAGAGAGCAAGGGACCTGGGTGTCTCAACAATTGAAATTGCGCAGACTATTCAGGCGGCTTTCAGCGGACAAAGATTCGGATATTTTATAAAGGACGGCAAACAGTACCAGGTAATCGGGCAGCTCCTTCGTGATAAGCGTAATGCACCTATTGATCTGAAATCTTTATATGTGAAGAATTCACAGGGCGAACTTATACAGCTCGATAACGTGGTACAGCTTACCGAACAGAGTGCACCCCCACAGCTTTACAGGTTTAACCGGTATGTATCGGCTACTGTATCGGCAGGACTGGCGCCCGGGAAAACTATAGATGACGGTATTAAGGAAATGGATAAAATTTCAGCTAAAGTGCTGGATGAATCTTTTTCCACTTCTTTAAGCGGAGCCTCAAAGGATTATGCCGAAAGTTCTTCGAGTCTTTTGTTTGCCTTTCTTCTTGCCATAGGATTTATTTATCTGGTTCTGGCGGCACAGTTTGAAAGCTTCAGAGATCCTTTCATAATCCTGTTTACTGTTCCGCTTGCTATTTTCGGCGCACTGGTTTCGCTCTGGTATTTTAACCAGACACTCAACATCTTCAGTGAGATAGGAATTATAATGCTCATCGGTATTGTAACAAAGAATGGAATTCTTATCGTCGAATTTGCAAACCAGCGTAAAGCTGCAGGGCTTTCAAAAATAGAAGCTATTAAAGATGCTTCGGCAGCAAGGCTAAGACCTATACTTATGACAAGTCTATCCACGGTTCTCGGTATTCTGCCGATTGCTCTTGCACTCGGTGCGGGCTCAGAGAGCAGGGTTTCAATGGGTATAGCAGTAATCGGCGGGTTGATATTCTCAACATTCCTGACACTCCTTGTAGTACCTGCAGTTTATTCATACCTGTCACGCAGCACAGCTACAGTTTCAAATGTTACTGAAGCTGCTGAAGTTGATGAAGGGGCAGCTTTTGTCAGCAAATGAAATTGATTATAAAAGTAATATGAGAATTTTAAAGCTACTCTTAATCCCGCTCCTTGTACTCATTTTAAATTGTCAGTCATTCCCGCAGGAGATCCTTTCCCTGGAAGATGCTATAAAAATTTCAATGGCAAATAATTATTCAATCAATATTGCCCGCAATGAATCGAAGATTGCGGAAAACAATTCAACGATCGGCAATGCAGGTTTCCTTCCCTCGGTTGACGCGACAGGTTCATATGTTAAAAGTTCCAATGATACTAAACAGGAATATTTTGATGGAAGAACGGTAGATCAGAAAGGTGCTCAATCGACAAATATTGCCGCCGGGGTAAATTTAGATTGGACAATATTTGACGGCTTCGGGATGTTTGCCAATATCGATATGCTTAAGGAACTTAATAAGATCGGTAAAGATAATTTTAAAACAGAAATAGAAACGAACCTTGCCGGTGTCATCGAAACGTACTACAACCTGATTGCGGAGCAACAGGTACTGGATGTTTTAAAACAGGCAATAGTTATAAGTAAAGAGAGAGTTAGAATTGCTGAATCAAAAAAGGATGTCGGCAGCGGTTCAAAGTTTGATTTACGGCAGGCGCAGGTTGATCTGAATGAAGACCGGTCGAACCTCCTTAAAGAGCAGCTGGCTTTTGAGCAATTGAAGGTGACGCTTAATCAGCTTATGGGAAGAGACGTA
>DATFVA010000110.1:0-3100 GCA_035260565.1 Ignavibacteriaceae bacterium
GGTATATTGCCTTGATAAACCTTCCTGATAATAGCCTTGTCCGTTTAGTACATCGTTATACTGGAATTTAAATAGTCCCTGTATATAAAAGAAATCATCCGGCCATTTTAACCTTCTGCCGAGTTTTAATGTTCCGCCCGATTGCCGTAAATCGTAAATATATGCCTGCCGGGTATCAAAAACTTCAGCCCCCACAAGTGTTGGAGTATCCATAAACCAGGGTTCTGTAAAACCGAGTGTGAAAGTACGGTAAAGACTACCAACCCCGAACTGCCAGTTGAAACTGAGTATTTGTCCTCCTCCCAGCTGGAAAGGCTCGGCGATAGAAAAATTCGTTAGTGTTATTCCTACCGATCCGCTGAATCCGAAACTACCGCTGTAACCAACAGAGGCATTAAGATAATCACTCGATTTTTCTTCAACGTCGAATACAACATTTACGGTACTGTCATTGGCTAATGAATAATCAATTGCCTGCGGACCATAAAGTTTTTCTACATTAAAATACTGCAGGTTTGCAAGCTGCTGTATACTTCTTAATAACAACCCCCGGTTAAAATAATCACCGGGAACTGTATAGAGTTCTCTTCTTATTACTTTATCTTTGGTCTTATCGTTCCCTGTTATATCAACTTTACCCACCCGGAACTGGTTTCTCTCCTCAATACGGATTGAAATGTCCATAGAATCAGGAGGGACTTTCTCTTCAGCTGCCTGCACGTTATATGTCAGGTAGCCGTTATCAAGATACAAGGAAGAAAGATCAGACTGTTTCTCATTTCCATGTAGATTTTTCTGGAACTTCTCATAATCATAAACGTCGCCCTTCGCAAAATCAAGCCGCTGCCTCAGCACTGCATCAGGAAAAACAGTATTACCGGTAAAGGTAATGTTTCGTACTCTATATTGGGGACCTTCATAAACATTAATCAGTATTTCAAGATCTTTATTATCATTATAATAGATAAGGGAATCCGAAACTATTTCAGCATCCCTATACCCGTTCTTCTGATAAAATTTGACAATGAGGTCTTTATCATCCTGGTATTTATCAGGGTGGAACTGTGCACTACTCCAGAATTTCCACCATGTTGATTCTTCCGTTTTATCCATTGCCCCGCGCAGATCAGAATCATCAAAAGAATGATTCCCTGTAAATTCTATCTTCCTTACCGTAACTTCCTCTCCCTCTTCGACAACGAGTTTGAGGAGTATCCGTTCTTTTATCCTTGATACTAAATCCGAATAAGTGATCTCACTCTTCGGATAATCAACCTGGTATTCATCAGACAAATCTTTCTCGTTTCTCCATGTTACAACAATTTCATCCTCAGTCGTATCTGCCTGGAAATAATCGAACCTTTCGGTATTAACTTTTGCATTCAGGTATCCTTCGTCGGCATACTGCTTCAGAACCCGCTGTTCAAAGTTTGTTATTTCCTGGGGCTTTAGAATCTGTCCCCTTATAAAATTCGATTTCTTTTCTATATCATCGGCATCTATCTCATCATTGCCTTCAATCACGAGTTTTTCAAAACGGGGATATTCTTCAACCTTAATTAAAAGAAAGACTCCGTTGTCAAGTTGTTTCTCGATTTCAATATCAACATTTGAAAAAATATTCAGTGACCATAATTGTTTAATTGCATTCATTGTCTGATCGCCGGGCACTTGTATTTCATCCCCAACCTTTAATCCGCTGTTAGCAATTATAGTGCTTGCATCAGCTGATTTATTCCCTTCAACAGAAATACCCAGTACTTTATAGACTTTCGGCTGGTTTTGTGCATGCAGGTAACTGCATCCCAGGAGCACAATTAATATCAGGTATGAATATTTAAACAGTTTCTTTGGGAAGGGTTGAGACATTCTTTAAGCCTTTATCATTCTTTTTTATTTGTTCACTTACTTTACCGAATCTGCGTTCTCTTTTCTGAAAACTTTTTACTGCATCATAGAGATGGACCCTTTTAAAATCAGGCCAGAAAACATCGGTAATGTAAAATTCGGTATAGGCAATCTGCCATAGCAGAAAATTACTTACTCTGAATTCCCCACTGGTTCTTATCAGTAAATCAGGATCAGGCATATCCTGAGTGGTCAGAAAACCGGAAAATGTCTCTTCGTTAATGTCATTAATAGATAGTTCATTTGCGGAAACTTTTTCGGAAATTTTTTTGATGCCTTCAAGGATTTCCCATCTGCCGCTGTAGCTCAGGGCAAGGTTCAAGGTCATCTTTTTATTTTTTGCCGTTCGTTTAATATCCTCTTTCAGCCTGTGACATACTTCTGCAGGAAGAGACTCGATATCACCGATTGTTGTAAGCTTGATATCGTTTTCCATCAGTTCATCTGTACGGTCTTTCAGACTTTTCAGCAGAAGCCTCATAAGAGTAGAGACCTCATCTTTTGGTCTTTTCCAGTTTTCAGTTGAAAATGTATAGAGGGTAAGATACTTTACACCTATCTGTGCACATGCTTCAACAATATCCCTGACGGTATCAACGCCGCGTTTATGACCGGCAGCCCTCGGCAATCCTTTTTTGCGTGCCCACCTGCCGTTTCCATCCATTATTATTGCTATATGAACCGGAATTTCTCCTGAATTTTTTAAGTCCTGCTGAAGTTTTTCATCTTGTTCGGTATGTCTGACCAAATTCCGTCCTAAAAATTGATTAAGCGTGTAAAATTAACCCTAACCCCTCTGAATGTCAAGGTATACAAACAGTCTTACCACAGGGTTTTCGCATACAAATATACGGCGCAGGGAAATTAATAAAAGGCAAAAAGAGGTTAGCCCGTAACGAGGCTATCTGGAGGCCGGTTAATCAGGAAATGGGAGCTCTACGGGTTTCGTGCGAACGGTCTAACTGCGGAAGTGATTTATCCACTATATTAAACAACCGGATATTAGCTTTGATTTCATTCGAAAGTGAATCAATTAATCCTTTTGCAAGAAGTATATGCTCTTCGGGGACACCGATATAAAGCAGAACCTTCTTTTGAGTAAATTTTGTGCGTCTTGTTGCAAGGTAGGATATCCTTTCAAGCAGCTGTGGATCCTTAAAGTCATCTTCAGATATAGTAATACCTAAAGCAT
>DATFVA010000111.1:0-3509 GCA_035260565.1 Ignavibacteriaceae bacterium
ATTTGAATGAAGATTAGCATAACACTCTTCAATTGACTTAAACTTTTCTTTCTCAACCCATTTGAAAGCAGAAGCGGATGATTTTTTTCCTATCTTCGGGAATTTTTCAAAAGTGTATACAAGTGAAACTCTGGGAACACCTGCAGCGTCGCAGGTTCTGAAAATCGCACTAACATTATGCGGATCGTGTATGTTTTCAATAACTACTCTCAGGGTATTCTGGCGGGATCTCAGAACTCTTTCCACCTTTGCAGCTCTTTTTTCGGTACGGATGCTTTTCACAGATTACTTTTATTAAATACCAATTTATAGATAATTTTATTTTTCCCGGTCCGCGACCGGTCGATCTTAAATTTGTCTCTTGAGTCGATCTTAAGATAGTAAGCTGCAAGCTCGATTATCTTCTCCATTACCGTATCCTCATCGTGAGCCCACGATTCACATCCTTTGAGCCCGGGAATTTCGGCAGTATATCCGTCATCAGTTTTCATAACAATAATATCGAGAATCATTTTACCTTAATAATTTGTATCGCTTTTTTCACCTAGTACTATTTTAACGCTGGCGCTTGCCCCGATCCTGTCGGCTCCGCTTGCAACCATTGCCTCCGCATCTTCGCGTGATCTTATACCTCCCGAAGCTTTAACGCCAATTCCCGCACCAACCACGTACTTCATAAGAGCTATATCCCCAACTGTCGCCCCCCCTTTTGAAAACCCGGTTGACGTCTTAACAAAATCTGCTCCTGCTTTCTTTACAAGCAAGCAGGCTTTAATTTTTTCTTCATCTGTCAGTAATGCAGTTTCGAGGATTACCTTGGAAATTACCCTGTGCTTCTTGGCCGTCTGAGCAACCTGGTAAATGTCATTATAGACGAAATCATAATCTCCGGATTTCAGCCGGCCGATATTGATTACCATATCAACTTCTTTCGCTCCCCCTTCAATTGCCTGTTCAGCCTCAAATTTTTTCACCTCGGTTGTAGTTGCGCCCAATGGAAATCCGATGACGGTACAAACCTTGACATCACTGCCTTTCAATAAATCACTGCATAAAGTTACAAAGGAAGGGTTTACACAAACAGATGCAAAATTATATTTTCTTGCCTCCCCGCAGAGTTTCGTTATGTCTTCCGGTGTTGCCTCCGGCTTTAATACAGTATGATCGATCATACCGGCTAACTTTTTATCCTGCAGTACATGACCAACTCCTATTCCCGCAGAGATCCTCTCCGCTCCGACATCGACAATATTCTTTACCGCCTTCGGCTGCGTTACAACATTTGTTTCCCATCCTTTGCAGGATTCGGTTGTGCAGTAAAAATCACGCAGCGTTTTTTCAAGGAATTCCTGTGAAACTTCTTCTGTCGAAATGCCGGATTTCATATTATTCACCGTATTTTTGATAAGCTTTAAAGGTGTTCTGCAGCAGCATGGCCCTCGTCATTGGACCTACACCGCCTGGAACAGGGGTAATATATGAACTTTTCTTTGAAACATTTTCATAATCAACGTCGCCTACCAGCTTGTAGCCTCGGGACCTGGAGGGGTCGTCTATGCGGTTGATACCTACATCTATGACTACAACTCCCTCTTTGACCATATCAGCCTTAACAAATTCAGGACTCCCGATTGCAGCAATCAATATATCTGCCTGAAGTGTATAATCCTGCAGATTTTTTGCAGCCGAATGGCAGATGGTTACCACTGAATTGGCATGTTCTTTCTTCTGAAGCATTATATTCGCTATCGGTTTTCCTACAATGTTGCTTCTGCCGAGAACTACAACATGCTTCCCTTTTGTTTCGATGCCGTACCGGATTAGCAGTTCCTGTATCCCTGCCGGTGTGCAGGAAGCAAATGTATCCTTTCCTATGACAAGGTTGCCGATGCTTACGGGACTGAATCCATCAACATCTTTCTTCGGAGATATAGCTTCTATTATTTTATTCTCATCAATTTGTTTAGGCAAAGGAAGCTGAACCAGTATGCCATGGAAATCCGGGTCTTCATTATATTTTTTTACAAGTGCAAGTAAATCATTTTCTGAAATATCTGCAGTATGATTTTCAGCTTTTGTTCTCATCCCGATTTCCTGACAATCCTTAATCTTACTCCTTACATATACCTGCGAAGCAGGATCTTCGCCTACAAGGATTGTAACGAGACCGGGCACATTTCTGCCTTCATCTTTCAGTTTGTCTATTTTTTGTTTCAGTTCTTCTCTTATATCAGCAGCTGTCTTTTTACCATCAATTATTGTCATTCAGTTACTGTCTCTTTCATTTTTAATTCATTTACTTTATTAAGCTTTGAAAAATCATAATTATATTTTTGGGTAAGATGTCTTTTTAATTTTATGTCCGTCAGAATTTCCTCAGCAAAAGGGTTGGAATTCTGCCATCCGGTCAATTTGTTTTTCCTGTAGTTCTCGAGTCTCCTCAGGGTTATTTCGCAAAATATGGGATCAATATCAACAGTATAGCAGATTCTCTCTTCAATTTCAGAAGCTATCAGGGTTGTACCTGAATGTGAAAAGAAATCTATAACAAGGTCTTCCGGTCCGCTGCCTGCTTTGATAATTCTCTGAATAGCCTTGAGAGGCTTCTGAGCATAGCAGCCATTCACATTTTCATTCATCCTGTAGAATATCTGCTGAATATCAACCCAGACATTTCCGGCACGGATAAACTCAGACTTACTTCTCTCAAAATTCTGAGTAGTTTTACCATTCACTTTTTTATAGTAACCATTCATTATTTTGGGTATCTCAGTGTATTCAGCTTCCGTGTTGAAACAGGGTTTCCCTTTAATATAATAAAGAAGCTCCTGTCTTACCGACATCCAGTTCTTCTGTGTGCCGTATCCCCTCTGGTTTCTCATCGTAATAAAACTCCGGCTCTTAAATCCGGACTCCTTCATCATATTTATAAAATCAGGAAGGGGCTGAAAATCATTATTCTGATCCGCTCCGAGCCATATATAAAGAGAGGCATTTTCCGCAAGAAAATTGTACGTATTTTTTATCCACTTTCTGCTCCATTCAATAAATTCCGCAACATCCGTTTCTTTGAATGCAACAAAATTATATGGCGGATCATGGACTGCAAGTACCGCTCCCCTTTCATCCTTTAATTTTTCTACAGCAGAAGGATCCGAACTATCGAGACAGCCTATTTTATGTCTGGATACTTTATCTTTCCAGACTTCACCTGTTTTGAATCGTGTATACGGAAGGAGTAATTCGCGCAGTTTATCATCGAGGTCGATCCTTGGTAACGGAAAATTTATCATACTCTCTTATTCTGCTTTTTTAACGAACTCCGGAAAAAGAATTTTTTCCAGTTCCGTTGTTTTTCCTGTATCTGCATCGATCTTAAAGAGCATCCCGCATATATGGACGTCATCCTGAGCAGTTTCATATTTCTGGGGTGTCTGGTAAAGGAAACGGTTTATAGCTGCGATAGTCTTCATTCCGATGACAGATTCATAGGGTCCCGTCATTCCAAC
>DATFVA010000112.1:0-7480 GCA_035260565.1 Ignavibacteriaceae bacterium
TCAAAGTTAAAAATTCTATCCAGGGTTTCTGATTTCTTTTTATCTGTTAACTGCGCGAGATATTGTATCTCAGTATTACCAAAAACCTGTACTCTTGAATAAGAAAAAAGATCAACAAAACCCGCTAAAGCAAGTCCGGGTCTGTGCAGATTCTGGTCATAGACTTTTCTGCTGAACCCGGACTTATCTGAAAACAACTTAAGTTTAAAGAGTTCCTTACAATTCTTATATAAAAATTCAACCGTGATAAACTCTTTTCTCGAAATTGATTTCTGATCAATTTTTATCATTTTACTCTAACTGTTTTCTTTGTTTTAATTTTCTTTAACTGCCGGGTAATTTTTTCAGAAGCAGCACTCACTGATTTTTTGAAATCATCACTGTTTTCTTTCGCTGTCACGATATGTCCCGGAATTAATAAATTTATTTCTGCCGTCTTGATATTGTCTTTATTATTCAAATAACTTAGAATAACTTCAGCATTCAGGATATCTTCGCTGTATTTATTCAGTGAAGAAAGTTCGTCTCTAATGAAATCTTTTAAAGTATCATGAGCTTTAAACCTGCGGGCTGTAATAGAGATGTTCATTTCTTCCTCCAAATTTGTTTAAGATTTAGGGTGTGATTTTTTATATGTACTTTTCAATCGTTCAATACTGACGTGCGTATAGATTTGAGTAGTAGAGAGATTCTCATGCCCTAGTATTTCCTTCACAGCTTGAAGATCTGCACCATTATCGAGCATATGGGTAGCTGCACTGTGTCTGAGAATATGCGGACTTTTCTTTTTAACGTCAGAAACGATTGACAGATACCTGTGAATTTTACTGTATACAAAACGGGGATATATCCTTATCCCTGTTCCTGTTATAATTAACGGCTCCTTTCTGGTTATGTTCCCTCTTACTGTAAGGTAGTCTTTTACTACTTGAATAGATTTGTCCCCGATCGGTACAATTCTGCTTTTATTCCCTTTTCCAAAAACTTTTAATGTTCTGCCTGAAAGGTCAATATCTTCCCTGTTTAATCCGCATAATTCAGAAACCCGTATTGCACATCCGTAAAGAAGCTCAAAAATTATTTTCACCAATGCAGGATTTTTTTCATATTTTTCAGCTTCACTGTACGTGGAAAGTATTACATCGGAAGGTATGATCTCAGGCAGGTCTCTTATGATTTTAGGATTATGAATATTTGCAGAAGGGTTATTTTTTATGATATCCTGCTGAAAAGCATATTTAAATAGCGAACGGATTGCGCCGAGCTTTCTTGAGATGGATTTTTTATTAAGATTTTTCCCGCTTAATACGACAAGATATGACTTAATAAACTTCTCCGAAATAGTATCCAGGTTGCTGCGGTTATAACTTATACAATATGAAGTGAAATCTTCCAGATCAGTCCTGTAAGATTTAATCGTGTTATCAGAGTAGCGTTTAATATTTTGAAGATCGCTAAGAAATTTTTCTGAAACCTTGCGAACTTCCATTTAATCCTTTTCAATTTCTTCCGGAATTACCTCTTCCCCGCATTGCGGACATTTGAGGTAATTACCTTTTTTAACTGAATACCTTTTTTCCATGTAAGCGGAATCTTTATTAGGACATTCTTCAGGAATAGGTTTATACCAGCTTACAAAATCACAATCCGGATATCTCGAACACCCGTAGAATAATTTGCCGCGTCTCGACTTCCTCTCGACTATTTCTCCTTCTTTACATTTAGGACAACCGACTCCCAGCGTAATATTTTTTACGAAGTCACAATCGGGGTATCTTTCACAGCCTATAAACCTCCCGAATTTACCTTCCCGGTATAATGTCCTTGCTCCGCACTTTTCACATATCTCTCCGGTATATTCAGGTTCCTGGTTCTGTGCCGCCATTTCTTTTAGTGACTTTATATTCTTACACTCAGGATAATTGCTGCATGCCAGAAATTTACCAAATCTTCCAACCTTTATCACCATTTCATGGCCGCATAGATCGCAATATATTTTTTCAACTTTATCTTCAACAGATTTCAATGCCCTGGAAAATGGCATATAAAAATCATTCAATACTTTAACATATTGATTATCACCTTGAGCTATCTGGTCAAGTTCCCTTTCCATCTCCGCAGTGAAATCCTCATTAATTATATTGGGGAAGTTCTTTACAAGTATTTCACTTACAGTCTTTCCTAAAATCGTAGGAATCAGTTTTCTTTCTTTCTGATCCACATATTTCCTGTCCTGAATAGTACTCACGATTAACGAATAGGTGCTCGGCCGTCCAATACCCTTGCTCTCCAATTCTTTGATAAGCGAACTTTCGGTAAATCGTGCGGGAGGACGTGTGAAATGCTGAGTTTTATAGAGTTCTTCCAGGCCAAGGTCATTTCCTTTTTCAAGTCCCAGCGGGATTTTTTCATTCCGGTACTCTTCTTTCTCTTCAGCGTCTTCCTTCTTTTCTATTATTTCATCATATACTTTTTGGTATCCGCTGAATTTCACGGCATTGCCGAAAGCCTTGAACAAAAACTCATCTGCAGTTATTTCTATAACCGTAGTTTCGAAAATGGCAGGTTTCATCTGTGAAGCAATAAACCGGTTCCAGATAAGTTGGTATACCTGAAAGGATTTTTTATCGAGACTTCCTTTTACCTTCTCAGGAGGAAATTCAAGTGTAGTAGGTCTTATGGCTTCATGAGCATCCTGAACGTTTTCTTTTTTATTGCCGAAAATATTGGCTGTTTCGGGAATGTATTCAGCGCCGTAAATTTCTTTAATGAAATCCCTTACTGCCGGGAGAACTTCATTACTGATCCTTGTTGAATCGGTACGCATATAGGTAATTAAACCCTGTGTGCCCGCTTTCCCGAGATCCACTCCTTCATATAACCTTTGTGCAATCATCATTGTCTGCTTGGGACGCATTCTAAGCCGCCTGGATGCTTCCTGCTGTAATGTGCTTGTAATGAATGGAGCAGGCGCATTGCGTTTCGTGTTCCTCTTGGTGATGTTTGTTATCTTAAAATTATTTTTATTTTTAATTTTTTCAAAATAACTTAAAGTAGTTTTTTCATCACCTAAAGAAATATACTGGTTTAAGAATTCCTCCCGTTCTTTTTCATTCATATCAGGTTTTGGAGGAATTTTTATATCATTATTTTCAATACTGAAAAGTTTGGCTTTGAAAGTCTCATTGTTATCAGTCCTGAAAATTGCCCATATCGACCAGTATTCAGTAACAATAAACTTATCTATCTCAGCCTCCCTGTCGCAGATAATTTTTAATGCAACAGACTGTACCCTGCCGGCAGATAATGATCCGCTGCCCGACATTTCAATAATAGCCTTCCAGAGGAATGGGCTGATCTGATAACCTATTATCCTGTCCATTACCCTTCTTGCTCTCTGTGAACTCACAAGGTTATAGTCAATAGCCCGAGGGGTTTTCATGGCCTTTTGCACCCCTGTTTTGGTAATCTCGTTAAAGAGGACACGATAAACTTTTGAGTCACCTTTCCCGTTCAGGATATCCGCAATGTCCTGCGCAATAGCTTCACCTTCACGGTCTGGGTCAGTAGCTATATATATGTTTTGGCTTTTTGAAGCCAGTGATTTTATTTTCTTGACAGTATCACCCTTTCCCCTGATGGTTACAAACTGGGGTTTGTAATCATTTTCTATTTCAACACCAAGTTTGGTTTTAGGAAGATTACGGATATGTCCTACTGTTGCCTCAACATGAAAGTCTTTACCTAAATATTTATTAATAGTTTTTGCCTTGGCGGGTGACTCAACCAGCACTAAATTCTTACTCATAACTTACCAGTTTTTCCTCAATTGATTGTATCGGACGAATATAACAATAATCTGCTTCCCGGAAGTGTAAGAGTATTTACCTCAAGAAACAAAGATATAATAATTACATTTATCGATTCAGTATTTATTAATTCACGGGGAAATAACTTAAGCTCTTCAATGATTATTTCCAAATCATAATTAGTCAGCAGTCCGATATTATTAAGATGGAGCAGATAATTAAAATTCTCTGTGTCGATTAGATTTTTCTCTTCTTCGGCAAATATTCTCTTGCCTTTAGTAATTAATTCTTCATGTTCCGCGGCTTCACCCAGATCCCGGATTGTCTTCTCATAAATCCAGCTGAATGCCGTAGCAAGTATATTTTTATTATATCTTTTCTTTATTGAAATATCATCCATTGCCTTGTCTAAAGAACTTGTCTTATCAAGGTTTTCGAATATATCTGTTAATAAATTTACTATTTCAGTTACCATAAAATGCCTGATTTATCTTGTTAGAAACATATACCTATTTATGAGAGTATTTTCCATTCTCTTCATCACAACCCGCTTCCCAGGGGTTTTATCATCATATCCGAGGAGATGAAGAACACCATGTATTACTAATCTCATCAATTCTTGTTCCAAAGAAACCCTGTATTTTTTTGCATTTCTACAGGCATCCGGTAAAGATATGTATAATTCCGCATCAAACAACATCTTTTTATTACTATAATCGAAGGTAATAATGTCCGTGAGATAATTATGCTGAAGGAATTCCTGATTGATTTTAAGAAGATCTTCCGATGTTACAAAATTTATGAAAAGCGAATGAATATTAAAATTTAATTCTTTTTTCAGCAGTAAAACCAGCCGATGGAAAAGCATCTTGTCTAAGGTTTTATCTACAGAATTAACTTTCAGACTTTTTACCAATTTTCGCTTTCCGCTAAAGAGAAATTTTCAAACCTTCCCGGGCAGCAATGCAGTTTATATTAGACCCGTTCTGCTTTAAACAGGTCCTGGTTTCTTCTAGTATTGCGTCGATTTTTTCATCGGTATAATCAGGATTGTAATGAAAAAAAACAAGGTTTTTTACTTCTGCCATCATAGCAAAATGAGCGAGAGCTTTATTACTCGAGTGCCCCCATCCAAGTTTGTCTTTAAGTAATGAATCATACATCATATCGTGTATAAGATAGTCACAGCCTGAACAAAACTCTATTAATTCTTTATTTTTATTTTTTAGTTTATCATTGAGATTATTTTTATTCTCCCCTTCAACATCAAGTTCATTATCAGTCATATAGACTACGCATTTATCTTTTTCTATAACTTTGAATGTCAAAGTGGGAGAGGAATGATAAACATTAAGAGTTTTAATGTTTGTTCCGTCAAGTCTGATAGTCTCATTTGAGCTGAGATGTTCATATTTTATTTTTGCAGGTACTTCATCTATTTTTATAGGGAAATAATCTCTTTCCATTTGATTGCTTAGTAGTTTCTCTATGCTTTTTTCGCTCCCCGGGACACCGTAAAAGGTTATCTTTCTTCCCTGCTGGTATATGGGAACAAAGAACGGAATTCCCTGGATGTGGTCCCAATGGTAATGACTTAAAAGTATATTGAGAGGCTGATCAATATTATTCTTGATAATAAAGTTCCCGAGTTCTCTGATCCCCGTACCCGCATCCAGGATAATCAGCTTATCGTTGCTCGTACGAATTTCCACACAGGGTGTGTTTCCTCCGTACTTCAGCGTGTTCTCTCCGGGAACGGGTACTGATCCCCGTGTCCCCCAGAACTTAAAATACATAATTACTCAGCCATTGTTAATGAATGAAGTGTAACTTCAGTGTAATTTTTATACCTCTTAGCTGATTCTTCAAATTCTTTGATTTCTATAACTGAAAGATCTCTAAGAATTCTTGCAGGAACACCGGCAGCTAATTTACCTGAAGGCACGACGAAACCCGGTGTAACAACTGCACCTGCAGCAACCATTGCATTTTCCTCAATTACTGCGCCATCCAATATTATTGCTCCAATGCCAATTAATGATAAATCATTTACAGTACATCCGTGCAAAGTTACCGAATGTCCTATGGTTACCTTGCTTCCGATATTAAGAGGAAACTTTCCGTTTGTAACATGAAGCATAGAACAATCCTGAATGTTAGTCATTTTTCCAATAGAAATATAATGAACGTCTCCCCTGATAACTGTGTTATACCAAACACTTGAATTTTCATCGATTTTCACATTTCCGATAATCTTCACTCCAGAGGCTAAAAACACACTTTTGTGTATCTCAGGGTAAAAATCCTTATAGGGAAAAAGTTTATTCTCAGGTATCATTCTTTGTATTTTGGAGGTTTCCATCCTTCTCTCTTCCATGATTTTAATTCAAGTGTAATATTCCCGATTATTACTTTCATCTTGGCAACTATAGGGATAGCGGCCTTATCGTTTGTAAACCACCCTTCAAAATAGCCTGTTAGTCCAAAAATACTGATAAAATCTGTCTCTCCATCCAGTCTCACACAATCAATATTATAATCCACTGCATCAACTGAAACACCCACCGATTTTTTATAAAAATTTAATTTTGTAAATACTTTGTCTTCTGTAACAAAACATGGAACATTCTCTCTTTTTTTCTGTCCGGAATTCATCCGTGCATAATAGAAGATAGAAAGACCATCCTGATATTTCAAGTCCGCACTTGCGGTTGAATCAGTCCAAACTTCCGGTGGGTTTATTTTACCTTTCTTTACAGAAATTAATGATTTTATATAATCAAAATTATATTCGGTGTAGGCTGTGTATTCGTCCCCTATTATTAATGCTTTGAAATAATCTGAATACAGGTTTTCATCGACATAACTTTCATAAACCTGGTGAAGGTTGACGAAAGGTACACCTGAATATGAATCTATGTATGCGTAGGTAATGTAAAAAGTTTTTCCTTTAACAACTTTCTTGTCCTTCACCTTTATCCTGACTTCACCAAGATCCATTACAGAGTATTTTACGACGTATGTTAATTCCTCTCCAACTTTAAGTTCTTTATCGGGAAAGAGACCTGATTTGACTTCCTGTTCTGTTTTTTGCTGAGCCTGAACACTAAGAACAGATATCAGGAGACAGAGAAAAATTTGGAGTTTCATTTTAACTTGGCCAAGTCCTTCGCTTCATCGAATAAACTTACAGCTTTTAGCATCTGATTGTCAGATTTCAGCAGTACAGAATACCAGCCCTTATCCTTCCAGTAATTTCTTGCAATCTCTGCAGTAAGCCTGGTTTCAATATAATTATGATCTTTCTTAAAATCATCCTCGTTAAATTTTATATCTTTCGATTCAGTAAACTTGATGAAGTTATTTATATCGCTCTTAGAGAAACTGAAACCATTTAAAAATAAAGAAAGACTGTCATTATATTTCCCCTGGATCATTTTGCCATGATTTTCAAGATATTTTAAAGCGTATTCGTAAAAGGCATTATTCTTTAATAATTCTGTGGTATACCCGGTCGCATCGTCCGATTTAACTATGTAATCAGGTGTAATTCCTCCCCCACCGTATACAATCCTGCCGGCATTCGTTTTAAACACAGGTTTGCTGGAATCTTTTTCAGCAGTATGATTGAGATTATCCCCGTCCTCTTCATTTTTTCCTCCGGCTTCAGA
>DATFVA010000113.1:0-5699 GCA_035260565.1 Ignavibacteriaceae bacterium
GGGGGATGATTAAAGCAAATCTGGGCGATTACCTCGGTGCGCGGCAGGATATCAGCGCAGCTGAAGATTAATACCGGGCTTGAATCCTACCCTGACCACAGGGTAAGAATTCGCCATCTTACATAGGCGGTTTACGGCGTCTTGGTATAACCATAACCAATAGGGTCATTCTTGCAATCATGACAATTTATTACATCCCTTTACGTGTATATGACACCTGAGACATATTGATCCTCTAGATTGACGGTGGAGATTGGATAAATTAATTCTTCACTAAACCTAAAGGAGAAAAAATGAAGACTGTTGCAACACTGGTAATATTATTAGTCATCGCACTGAATGCGAATGTTGGCCTTAAGGCCCAGAGTAATAAATATAAAAATGTAACGGAATTTTCTCTCCAGTCGTTGAATCAGGGAATACAATCTGATAACCAGGGATTGCGTAAAAGCGCTATCTACCTGGCCGGCATATACAGGATAGATGAAGCAGTGGGAACTCTTACGGAACAACTGTCAAAGGAAAAGGTTCCGGGTATAAAGGTTTTAATAGCTTTATCATTGTACAATATAGGGAACCCGGCTGGTATGGAAGCAGTGAAGGAACTCTCAAGGGTCGACAATGATAATGAAGTCAAAAGGATGAGCACTGCTCTCTATAGACAGTTTATTGATATAAAAGAATAATAAATTCTTTAATAGATATTATATTTGTTTGCTATGTACAGCAGTATATTAAAAACAGTTTTTGTATTACCGGTGATAGCAGCTATATTCCTGTTAGCAGGCTGCAGCACGGAAGGTACTCAGCCTCCGCCTGTACCCGGTCCTGCTGGTTGGAAGCAGGTTGCTGACCTTAACGGCACCTGGAAGTTTTCTGTTGGGGATAACCCGGAATGGGCTTCGGCTGTTTTTCAGGATGAAAACTGGGAAAGAATTCAAGTCCCTTCCTCCTGGGAAAATCAGGGCTTTCACGGTTACGATGGTTATGCCTGGTACAGGACTGCATTTGAGGTTCCGCGTGATTATCAAAATAAAATTGTTTATCTGTTCCTTGGATTCATTGATGATGTTGACCAGGTTTTTGTTAATGGAAAGCTTGTTGGGTCTTCCGGATCATTTCCTCCTCATTACTGGACTGCTTATGATGTAGACAGAAGATACCCTGTCTCAACTGAAATACTTCACTATGCTAAAAAGAATATTATAGCTGTCCGTGTGTATGATGATGAATTTGAAGGAGGAATACTAAGAGGGGATATAGGTCTGTATATTCCCGAATATTCACTTCAGAATGGGATCAATCTGGTCGGCACATGGAAATTCAAAACAGGCGACAATCCGGCCTGGAAAGGGTCTGAAATAAATGATAGTAACTGGGCAGATATTATCGTTCCCGGATACTGGGAAACTCAGGGCTTTCCTGAATACGACGGGTTTGCCTGGTACCGCAGGACTGTCTTTGTACCCGCAGAATTCCGTGATGAAAAGCTTATAATTGTGCTGGGCAAAGTTGATGACATTGATGAAGTGTATCTCAATGGAAAACTTGTTGGTGCTACTGGTAATATGGAACATAAAGATATGGGAGATAATTACCTGAAGCTTAGAGCATATTATCTTTCAGCCGATAACCTGAAATACGGAGAAAAAAATCTTATTGCCGTTAGAGTTTATGATGGTTTCAAAGACGGTGGAATTTATGAAGGTCCGGTTTCCATTGTCTCCCAACAGGAATACATAAAATACTGGAACAAGCTGAGGAACAGTAATAACTTCATAGATAAAATTTTTAATTAAAATACCCGGTTCCCGCATTTATTGTCGATCACCTATCTGCAAACTTCATTACCCCGCACTTTGTCCGTCCAATCCTCTTATCCTCTGCTGCCATCTTTCATCTTTTATTTATCCTTTGTATTTTGGTACTTGTTATGAATATAACTTGATTCCATAAAATGTTGGGAACTCCATTTAACCTAAACCTCTACCAGTAACTTTTTTAGAAAGGATAAACATTGAAACACATATACTTTCTGATACTGATATTTTTATCAGTTATCATTATTCCCGGTTCTGACTATTTATATGCGCAGAAGCCGCAGCAGAACCGCGGTTTTGAAATTGCCCCTGACGAATCGGAACAGTTTGTCACCAATAATAATATGAGAGTAAATGCTGAGTCCGGAGTTCCGGTTTCTGTTTATCAGCTTAACTATAAGGTGAATCCCGATACCCCTGAAAAGATGGCCAGACAGTTTCTTCAGGAAAATTCTTCCGTACTTCATCTTAAAAATAATTTAAGCGATTTGAGGTATACGGGTACAGTTGAAACTCCCGGCGGCTACCACGTTCATTTCACTCAGTATATCGGCGAGTTCCCCGTTGAAAAATCGACATTGAATGTAACAATTAATAAGAATAATAAAGTCTTCTTCCTTGCAAGCGGATATAAAGTTGCATATGGCTCTAAAAACCAGGTTGATATTGAAAACCTAAGTGTTTCTCAGAACGACGCTTTAATTATCGCAAAGAATTATCTCGGCGTAACACAGAATATCAGCTATGAGAAAAAAGAGACGGTTATTTATTATAATAAGGGACAGTTCCGCACGGTTCAGAAAATTAATATAGTTCCTTCTTCAGGGTTGACCGGCGACTGGGAAGTACTGGTCGATGCTCATTCAGGTGTAATTATTAAAGCAGTTGATAATGCGTGCTATTATGACGGGGGACATGACGGTGTAAATGTTGTTGATGGAAGCGGATGGGTTTTTGATCCAGATCCAATCTCTCATGCAAGAACAACTTACGGCACAACAGGATTTGTGGATAATAATGATGCCGATTCTGATTCTCTTACTGCTTACCTTGAAGATAGGGTGCTGCACGATATCAGCTTCGACGGAAGTGTCTATTCTTTGGTGGGTCCTTATGCTGAAATTAAAGACTTTGAAGCGCCTTTTACCGGACTCCATACAAACTCTTCCAGTGATTTTCATTTCACAAGAAACAGCGACAACTTCGAAGCCGTAAATGTCTATTTCCATATTGATCATGCAATGAGATATATAAATGAAACTCTGGGATTTACCCTGATGCCATTCCAGTACAGCGGCGGCGTCAGGTTTGATCCTCACGGTTTAAGCGGGGATGATAATTCACATTACCTTCCCTCAACCGGCAGTATTGCATATGGCGATGGAGGAGTTGATGACGCCGAGGATTTCGGGGTTGTTACACACGAACTTGGTCATGGCCTTCACGATTGGCTGACTTCCGGAAACCTCTCGCAGGTTGAGGGATTAAGTGAGGGCTGCGGCGATTACTGGGCTTCATCATATCTTAGAAGCACCGGATATTGGACTCCTTCTGATCCTTCGTATAACTGGGTATTCGTGTGGGACGGCCACAACCCTTTCTGGCCCGGTAGAATTACAAATTATACTGCTCATTATCCTGAAGGATTAACTGGTACAATCCATACAGATGGACAAATGTGGGCCTCTTCGTTAATGTCAATCTACGACCTCATTGGCCGCCAGGCAACCGATAGTGATTTCCTTGAAGGATTGTCGATGACTAACTCCGGCTCTAACCAGCAGGATGCTGCTTATGCTTTCCTTGCTGCAGATCAGTCTTTGTTCGGCGGCGTGAATACTCCTTCTATTATTGGTGTATTCCAGGATAGAGGTTATATCGATTCTCCTGTAACGGCAGACTTCACCGCTGATGTCACGGGCGGTCAGGCTCCTTTAACGGTTCAGTTTACAGATCTTTCCACATCTATAAATGGTTCAATAACTTCGTGGGAATGGGATTTTGATAATGACGGAACGGTTGATTCATATGACCAGAACCCTGGCTTTACATACAATAATAACGGAAGCTATACGGTAAAGCTTACTGTCTCCGACGGCACGGATACCGATACGGAAACCAAACAGGACTTTATTTCAGTTAACAGCGGAGTTTTTGTATGGGAAGGAGAAGCAAACGGTGCAAATTACAGCGGTGCATTTATAAGAGATTATATGCAGTCGCTTGGATTTGATGTTGTTTATTCCTCTGCTTCAGCTCTTCCTTCGTCACTGCAGGGTTATGATGCAGTCTTTTTATCATATGGAAATTTCGGCGGCGGAAATAATACTCCCCTGGAAGATCCTGATGCAGCCGTAGTAGTGGGTTACCTTCAGAGCGGCGGAGCTGTTTACCTTGAAGGTGGTGATGCCCTTGGGTATGATCAGAGCTCTAATACAACTCTATTGAACCTGTTCGGAGTAGCTTCCGCAGTCGATGGTTCTAACGGAAGTACTCCTGTTACAGATCTGCAGGGACAGGCAGGAACCTTAACCGAAGGAATGGATTTTACTGGTTCAACACAGCCGGATAATACCTGGATCGATCTTTATACTCCAAATTCCAGCGGCGCCCTTGCATTTGTTCAGACGGGAGTCGGGAATGTGGGTGTTCAGAACCTTGGAACTTCGGGACAAAGAACATTCTGTTTCTCCTATGCTCTTGGCTATCTTAATGACGGTAACTCCCCTACAACAAAGGCCGATCTGCTTAATCAGATTGCTGATTTCTTTAACCTGCAGATACCTGTGGAGTTTACATCGCTTACGGCAAATGTGGTTGATGATCAGGTGCAACTGGACTGGCAAACAGCAACAGAAACAAACAACCGCGGATTTGAAATAGAAAGAAGTGCCGATAATAAGGTCTTCGCAAAAATCGGTTATGTCCCCGGAAGAGGAACGATAACTGAAAAATCATCCTACTCATACATAGATAAAGATGCATCGGAAGGAAAGTTATTTTATAGACTAAAACAGATTGACCTTGATGGTACTTCAGATTATTCGGGAGTCGTTGAGGTTAACTTCTCACTTCCTGTTGAATTCAGTCTTTCTCAGAACTATCCGAATCCGTTTAATCCATCAACAAAAATTAAATTCAGTCTTGCAGCCGACTCAAAGGTATCGATTAAAATCTATAACCTCCTTGGTCAGCAGGTTGCTTCACTTCTTAATGATGAGCTTGCAGCCGGACGGCATGAAATCAATTTTAATGCTGGAAGTTTATCAAGCGGAATTTATTTCTATGTGATTAACGCTGCCGGTAAAAATGGAAGCAATTTCACTTCAACAAAAAAAATGACCTTACTTAAATAGTTTCATACCATTCTAAAGAGGGCGCCTTAACCGGCGCCTTTCCTGTAAAGCGAAACGCTTGTTTCGCTCCTATGTAAAGCGAAACGCCTGTTTCGCTCATAATGTAAAGCGAAACGCCTGTTTGCTTCATAAACTGCCGGCTTCCCGCCAGCTTCAGCTAGTAAATCAACTTAAAAAGATCTCTTAATCCTTAGCATAGCTCCGGTCTCCTGACCTGACACTCCATACAGAACCCTTATTCTCTCACCTTCTCACCTTCTTATCTTCTCCTCTTCTCCTCCCTCCCCCTTCCTACCTTCTCATTTTAATACATTGACATTTTTGTCATATGTAAATTTATTCAACAGCCGGAAATTGCGTTTTTTCGCTGTTTTCAAGGTGTCTCATTTTGAGTCCAACTACGGCACAACTACGGCATAACTACGGCACTAATACGGCATAACTACGGGGACTGACATTTTGTCAAACCTGCTGATTATTTCAACAGAAGTTGAACTATTCGATTGCCCCTCCCTGGCTCTGT
>DATFVA010000114.1:0-7877 GCA_035260565.1 Ignavibacteriaceae bacterium
AGAAAGGTATTGGAACTAACTATCAGGGAATTAGCAGATCTTACCGGCATGTCCAAAACTACCATTTCTCAAATCGAACGTGGTATTAGAAATCCAACCTTTGAGGTGCTGCAGAATATTTTTCAATATCTCAATTTAGAAATAAAAGTGGAAGTAAAGTAAGTGAATAATAATAGATGAAGATCGGAAATAAACTGGAAGTCATATATAAAGGAAACGTTAAAGCCGGAGAACTCTGGGTTGATGATGAAGGTTATCATTTTGAATATGATGCCGCCTTTATTGAAAATGATACAACACGGCCAATTTCGGTTAATATGCCTAAGAGTCAGAAAAATTATCATTCGAAAGAATTATTCCCCTACTTCAAATCCATTCTTAGCGAAGGTGAAAACCGGAAACAAATTTGTAAGGCATTAAGGATTGATCCTGATGATGATTGGAGCTTACTGGTATTAACATGTCAATATGATACAATTGGAGCAATAACAGTGAAAGACATAGAACATGGCGCAATGTAACGGATGTCTTAAGGATGATATAAAAGGATTTTGTTCAGCTTGTGAGACAATTTTATTCGACCGCTCGAAGGTCAGCCCTCAGCTCAAATTTAACTGGGAGGATATTTCAAAAAGAATTGACGGGCTGCCGATGGGATTTAGTATCTCCGGCATTCAGCGAAAAGGATTTATTGGTAAACCACGTGGCGTTGAGTTAGTTCCCAAGATGGATGTGAATGAAAAATCTCAGTATATTATTAAACCCATGCTGTCGAGGTTTAATCTGCCCGACCAGTCGCCGGCAAATGAACATGTAACCATGCAGATGGCCAAACAACTTTTCGGCATTAAAATAGCCGAATGCGCTTTTCTTAATTTCGACAATGGAACTCCGGCATATTTAACCAGACGCTTTGACTATGATGATAATGGTAATAAATTGAATCAGGAGGATTTTTCATCAGTCCTTCAGGCTGCGCATAAATATAAATCAAAAACTTATCAGGATGTGGGCGAGTGGCTTAGTCCGTTAAATAGAGTTGATTTCCTTCGTATTTTGATATTCAATTTGATCACAGGCAATGGAGATGTTCATCTAAAAAACATTTCGCTTTTAGAAACCGCCGACGGTGATATGATGTTGTCCCCCTCTTATGATTTAATGAATACCAGGATCCATGTTGCAGATAATTTACTGGCGTTGAATTTATTTAATGAATTTGAACAAACGAGTCTGCCTTTAGGCGAAAGATATAATTATGTGAGCGATGATTTTGTTGAATTTGGAAAGCGTTTGAAGATCAGGGAAGCTCTAATTACGAAAATTGTCGACTCATTTAATGAAAAAGAAGGGGAGATATCGGCCATGATTGATAAGTCGTTTTTATCTGACGATGCTAAGCAGCTTTACAAAGCTAATGTAGTTGAAAATTATAAAATGTTCAGACAACATCACTGATTGGCAGGTTAATTAAGTGATATTTCTCTGCCCGGGGTTACACAGATTCCTCAAATTTTCCCTATGTCCTCATTCCATAATCCCGGATTATCGCGAATAAATGATTTCATTAATTGGAAACATTCATCACTGTCTGTTATCGTCAACTCTACTCCGCGGGAGATTAAATAATCTTCGGGACCTGAAAATGTACGGTTCTCACCTATGATCACTTTGGGAATACCATATAGCAGTATTGCCCCGCTGCACATATCGCATGGGGAGAGGGTTGTGTATAGTATTGCCCGTTTATAATCTGCCGGCTTCAGCCTTCCGGCATTTTCAAGACAGTCCATCTCTGCGTGAAGGACTGCACTCCCTTTCTGTACTCTCCTGTTATGCCCTCTGCCGGCAACCTTGTTATCAATCACCAGCACCGAACCAATCGGGATCCCGCCTTCTGCAAGCCCCATCTTTGCTTCCTCTATTGCAGACTCCATAAATTTGTCCATAGTGAATCCTGTATTAGTTAAATATTTTCAGCCGGTCATACTCAGCAGCATAGGCAGCAACTTAACTTTATATTTATAGAGGATCAAATCAGACCGGATGCGCGGAAATGCACTATTGTTTAGTGAGTATTTTACTGATTTACGGTAGCTTCGATAGGGGCGGGATTACTCCACCCGCCAAAATATGTAGAGAATTGCAGGGTGATAGAAACTATAGCCAGGCTAAAAAAAAGCCCGCATCCGTGAAGATTACGGGCTAAACCTACGCTATGCTGTAATGAAAAACCTTAATTGAATGTGTAGGTTTTCTCAACCCAGTGTTCTTCATTTTTCCCGCTGACCATCGCCGGTTCCCATTTTGAACTGTAGGCTGCTTTGATTATTTCGGTAAGACAATCGGTGCAGTCAAGTGAATTATAAAGAATACGGTGATCCACAACCCGGCCGTCTTCATTAATTTTTAGTGAAAGCCGGAGTAGTCCGTTGAATTTATTCTCCCCGCCGGCCGGTACTACCTCATATATAAGCCGTGGTGCGGAGACGGCCGGATGGTCGTTATCCTGGTCCGGGCCCGGCGTCGCAGAATTATTGTCCTGATCAGTTAAGTTTGAATTCAGCCTGATGTCATCCAGCGGTTCGAATTCTTCTATGTTATCACCAATACGGATAGCCGGAGTTTCAGGCTTAGGAATCTGCCGGGGCAAACTTTGAACAGTTATGGGAACTTCATCAATGAGGATTGCCGGTTCCCGGAATAAAATATTTTTAACAGGCGCTGATTCTTTTGGTGAAAATACAAATGCGGCTATCATCACTGCTTCACTGATGATTATAGAAATAAGGATATTCCTTTTATAATGTATATTCCTGCCGGTTAACAATTAAATTATCTCCATTTCAACACAGTCTGAGATGATGCTGCACTTCCCGAAAGCTTATCAGCTGCAGTAACAGTGATGATATAATCACCCGGCCGGCGGCCTTTCATATCCAGCTGAAGATAAACCTGGGTATTCTTTTCAAGCGACTGATAGTTAGTGGTCAGTGTAACCTCATCTTCATTTTTTGTGCTGAATAAATGAGCCAGGGATGAAAATATGTTCTCTATAAAAGAGTTTTCATTAACCTTCTTAAGTGTGATTTTCTGTTCGAAGTTCGTTTTCCTGTCAGCATCCTGTTCCAGGTTGTAAACTTCATAATATAAAAAAATATCCGTACTTCGGGTAAATGTCTGCGTAGGATTGGGCAGTATGTTCAGTTTTTTCCTGGTTAAGGAGTATCTGCCTGATGATTGCTTATCAATTCCGGAGGCTAAAACAATGTCGCTTATTTCAAGTTTACCGGTATCAAAATCTTTTACAAGATACCTGAAATGATTGGTTGATACTCCGCCGTCCAGGTTTCTGATAACTTCAAAAGCAAGCGATACAGAATCCGGTTTTGTTTCTAATTCAAGTGAGTTGACCCAATACTTTTCATAACGGCTGAGCCTCAATTCCCTTTCACTTCCCAGGTAAGTGAAGTCTTCCACCTTCTGCCCGGTTCTGTTGTAATTGCTGTCTGTTAAAAATAGTCCCGACTGATGCTGCAGCAGGTATTTGTTTCTTAACTCAGCTTTATGAGAAATATCCAGAGCATAGTTAACATAAATCCGGGTGTTCCGGTTATTATCATTATCCAGGTCTTTAAACTGAATTACCGAGTAGGGGAGAGTAAACACCGGACCCTTAAACTCCGGTTCATAATCTTCAGGTTCAGTCCGCCTCAGGGATGTAACATATGAATAGGTATCAAACGAAAATTGAGAAAGATACCTGCCGTTTAAAGCCGGGACGCTGAACCGGAAGTTTTTATTCATAAAATCATCCGTAAATCCGAAAGCCTTATTTTTATAAACCCACAGATCGGTTTTAAGCATCATCTGCGTCTTCCCCCCGGCATTAATATACGGGCGCAGCCTGACCCGGTTCAGCGGTTCGCCATATCTTACCATTATCTCCCCCCGGTCCGACTTCCATCCTTCAATATTCTGCATGGTAACTGAGAACATCAGGTTTGAATAGGCTACACGTGAATAATGTTCAAGAAGTCTTTCATTATATTTAGTCAGGTAAAGAGGATCCCTGCGGTCCCAGAATTCGTTTACACTTTTTTCAATATTCCCGGGTTCATTTTCTTTATCGCCCCATAGCATCATTGTGGTACTATCCTGAAAATCCTTTTTCTCTTCCTTCGTCATTAGTCCTAATGCTTTTTTATATGCAGACTGGCTGGAGCTATCCCTGAAAGTTTTATAGTAAAGGTACCCGAGGAATAAATATGCATTTTTGGTTGAGGAATCGATCTGAACTACCCGGTTAAGAAGGGGAATTGCATCTTCATACTGACCTGCTTCAGAATAAAGATAACCTAAGTGCATATAAGAATCTATCCTGCCGGGATCGGAATTTATAGCTTTCTTAAAAAACGTTTCTGCTTTAGAAAAATCTTTATATGCAAAATCGTTGTAGCTGATTGACGCATCAGGCCCGTACTCCATAAAGGAATTATGGTACTCGTAAAACCCATCTTCACTTATCCGTCCCAGGTTAAACAGCGCTTCTGTATTAGCGGAATCGATATCAAGTATATCCTCATAAACATCATATGCCATACTGCTGCTGAAAACATCAATAAGCTTTGCTTTCAGCAATCTGTAATCAATATTCCGGGGGTCTTTCCAGATTGCTTTTTGAATATAGGTCCTGGCTTTCCCCCTGCTGTAAACCGTATTTTTGTCGAACTCAATTTTAGCCAGTTCGAAATAAGAAGGGGCGAAGGAATATTCTTCTGCCGAACGGGAAAATAATTCTTCCGCTTCTTTTATTTTCCCTTCCTTCAAAGCGGTCAGCCCCCGGCTATGAAATGCATTCACATCCGGTTCCTGCGCAGATACGGCAGAAACGTAAAGAACCAGAACGGCTGCCAGTATATTTGTACCTATAATTCTCACAACTTTTTAAGAATTCTAAAGTGCTTATATCATCCTGTCACAGAAATTAATGCATCTAAAATGATAAAGCAATGATCAATTTGTGACGGAGGGGATGAGTGAGGGACGGGGAGAGATTGAGGGAATGGGAAGATAAGAAGGTAAGAAAATGAGAAGGTGGGAGGGGGAGAGGGTAAGAGGATGAGGATTGATTGGTTGATTGATTGAACTGCCTGCGTTTTACTTCACTATGCAGAAGCATATATCGTGTTTGACCGTTTTAATTTATCTCCAGGCAGGAGACGGTTTCCCAAATTGCAGAAGAGAAGAGGGTAAGAAGATAAGAAAATCAGAGGGTAAGCTAAAGGTCCTCCAAAACGTTTTTATACCCTCTGCCGATTGGAATGGAGACCCCGTTGATTTCAACTGAATCGGCAGAATAAGATTCAATTCTGTTTATTGAGATTATGAACGATCTGTGGATCCGTTTGAATAGATTTGTGGGCAGGAGTAACTCAATCTCATTGGTACTCATTTTTGAAATGTACGTTCTTTTTTCAGCAACTATCCTGATGTATTCTCTCTGGCTTTCAATATAAAATACTTCTGAAAATCGTATTTTTACTTTCTTTTTCTGAACATTCAAAAAAATAAAACCTTTTTCTGCACTTTCATTAATATCCGGCTTCTCTTGCTTTGATCTTTTAACTTTATTTACTGCTTTTAAAAAACGCTCAAACTCAAATGGTTTCAGCAAATAATCCGTTACATTCAGGTTGAAACCTTCTACCGCGTACTGGTGATAGGCGGTTGTAACAATAACCGCCGGCGGATCGGCAAGTGTTTTAAGGAAATCCATGCCTTTTAATTTAGGCAGATGTATGTCCAGAAAAATAAGATCGGCAGCATTATCCCTCAGGTAGCCTGCCGCTAGAATAGCGTCCTTGAATGTGCCCTGCAATTCCAGGTACGGTACCTGCCGGATATAATCCGTTAGAATTTTTACGGCTAAGGGTTCATCTTCAATTATGATACATTTAATTTCAGACATGGCTCGCAAGATTAATTTTTAGGGCTGCTGTAAATACAAATTCACCTTGTTCAACCGCGAGATCATACTCAGTAAAAAGCAGTTCCAGCTGTCGTCTTAAGTTGGAAAGGCCGATATTTTCAGTGACTTTCCCATCTGCCGGAAACCCGTCCGTAGAATTTTTTACGAGAAATGTCAGTCCCCTGTTCCTGACAGACAAGTGTATATCGACAAACGGCTGCGATCTTGTTTCCGAAGCACCATGCTTAAAGGCATTTTCCACAAGCGGGATCAGCAGGAGAGGAGGTATTGCCTGTTTCATATCCTCTATGTTATAATTAAAATTTATATGCAGGGATTCATCGTATCTAAGTTTTTCAAGAGCGATGTAGTCGTCTATTATTTTAAGTTCCTGTTCGATTGCTATATACTCCCCGCCGGTCTCATACAGCATAAAACGCAGTATTTTGGATAAGCGTAAAACCGACTCAGGCGCGAGATCAGATTTATCTCTTGATAATGCATATATATTATTAAGTGTATTAAACAGAAAATGCGGATTTGTCTGCGACTTGAGATAGCTCAATTCAGCTTCCTGCTTTTCAATCCGGAGCTGTTGTGCCGTCTGTTTTAGTTTTATGAAATTATAGATATGCCTTGCAATTCCGAATATTAACAAAGCAAATATGCCTGCCCCGAACTGGTCTCCAACTCCGACAGAACACGAAGAATAATGTATGAAATCTGTATATACATGCAGAAGGGTCCCAAGGAGGACCCAGGCATATAAAACTAAAGAAAATAATAATACCTGTGCTGCAATTAATGCAAGCGACCTGAAAAAATATTTCCTGCTTAGCCGTGGAAGAGTAAATTCGAAGAAGAGATAAATAACAACAAGTATATAAGATACCTTCCAGACTTCATTAACTACCCATAGTAGAAACGGTCCGGGGTATTGAGATAAATTTATAATCAGAGCCAGTATGAAATACCCGGCTCCGGTCCATAAATAAAATCTGATACGCTCTTTATCGATTAACGTCTTCATTAATTAACTGCGAATATACCTTGCTTGAAAAAATCATTGCTTAATATAGCTATTTCAATAATCACCTCAAGAAATTTTGGTAGACAAATTCGTGCTGTCTATTTACTGAACCCCCGCATATGTAGACAATCCATTTACGTTAGTTTCTCTTTTACATATTCTTGCACAAGTCGAATGTATTTCGGTTAAAATAAATCAAAAAATAAAAGAGTCTGACTATGAATAAAATAATTCAATTCGGAGAAACCGTTGAGGGTTATAACATCCCGGTATTAAATGAACGGGAAATAAGAGCCGGTGCGGGGATACTGTTTTTGCTGATGTTTGTTTCTATACTTGTTGTGCTTTTACAGGGGAATTTTCTGCTGCTGAAGTATGGTGTTACCATATTTCTAACAGACATACTTATACGCGTATTTATAAATCCTAATTTCTCACCTTCACTAATAGCCGGACGCTGGATTGTCAGGAACCAGGTGCCGGAGTATGTCGGGGCTCCGCAAAAAAAGTTCGCCTGGTATATCGGTACGGCATTAGCATCTATAATATTTTTCCATCTTGTTGTTGTAAATGCATTCAGTCCTATCACAGGACTTACCTGTTTTATCTGCCTGATATTTCTATTCTTCGAAACAGCTTTCGGAATCTGCCTTGGCTGTAAGTTCTATTCGCTCTTACATAAAGAAAAAGCGCAATACTGTCCCGGCGAAGTCTGTAAAGTAAAATCAAAACAGGAAATACAAAAAACATCACGTACTCAAATGTTAGTTGTTCTTGGATTTATTGCATACCTGTTTCTTGCCGTCTACCTGTTTAACGATATATTCAGCCGGAAGCCGCATTACCTGTTTGCAAAAAGAAATACCACTCAGGTTG
>DATFVA010000115.1:0-7980 GCA_035260565.1 Ignavibacteriaceae bacterium
TTAAAGAAAAGATTAATATAACTCAATATGCAGAAGACTGATATCGTGGTCTGAATTAATAGGATTATTCTTTTTGGCTAAAGCCCTCCGCCTCTTAGTTTTACTTTCCCCACGACTTAAAAGTCGTGGCAAGTCAGCTAAAGCTCGCGGCAAGTCAGCTGAAGCTTGTGGCTAGTCAGCTAAAGCTGAATTTAAGTTCAGATCAGGCTTGCTGTCGTTTCAAATAAAAACGGGCATTTCAATTAAAACCCTTTACAATTCATCTTAATATAAGGAACTAAGTTTATGCCATATATTAGAATCTGGATTCATCTAATCTGGTCAACCAAAAACAGGGAGCGGATGATTACTGAAGGTATTAAAGCAAAATTACTAAATCACATAAGAGAAAATGCAGAATTAAAAAAAATATATCTTGATTTTATAAACTGCGAACCCGAGCACATCCATATGACAATATCAATGGGTTCAGACCAAAATATTAGTAAAGTAGCCCAGCTGCTAAAGGGAGAATCATCAAATTGGGTGAATAAAAATGGCTTATCAAAGGGTCATTTTGAATGGCAGGATGAGTATATAGCTGTATCTGTAAGTGAATCGCAGATTAATAGAGTAAGAGATTACATAAGGAACCAGGAAGAACATCATAGGAAAAAGAGTTTTACAGAAGAGTATGAAGAGTTTATTAAAAAATATGGATTTAAATCGCTGAATAAATTTGGCTAAAGCCGGGATTTTATTTTTTATAGAAATCCACGACTTAAAAGTCGTGGCAAGTCAGCTTAAAGAAAAGATTAATATAACTCAATATGCAGAAGACTGATATCGTGGTCTGAATTAATAGGATTATTCTTTTTGGCTAAAGCCCTCCGCCTCTTAGTTTTACTTTCCCCACGACTTAAAAGTCGTGGCAAGTCAGCCAAAGCTTGTGGCAAGTCAGGTAAAGTTGCGGCAAGTTGGCTAAAGCTATGCAGGGCAGTTAAAGTTGTGCAGGTCAGAGTATGAAGGGTTTATTAAAAAATATGGGTTTAAATCGCTGAATAAATTTGGCTAAAGCCGGGATTTTATTTTTTACAGAAATCCACGACTTAAAAGTCGTGGCAAGTCAGCTAAAGCTCGTGGCAAGTCAGCTTAAAAGTCGTGGCAAGTCAGCTTAAAGTCGTGGCAAGTCAGCTAAGCTCATGGTAAGTCAGTTTAAAGTAGTGGCAAGTCAGCTGAAGCTGTGCAGGTTAGGTAAACTCACCGGAATTATAATTAAATTAATCTAAAGAAGATAAACACTATGCAGAAGAATGATCTAAGCAGCTAAATCGGAGAAGGAGCACTATAGACTGCAGCACAATTTAATAAATCTGCTTTGATATCTTGTCTTTTTTGAAGAGGAGTTTACCGTTGTCTCCTACTGAAATATAGATGGTATCACCGTCCCTGAATTTATCCATAAGCAATTCCTGCGACAGAGGATTTACAAGATATTTCTGGATTGTTCTTTTCAATGGTCTGGCACCGAACGTTACATCATAACCCAGTTTTGCAAGCCAGTCTTTTGCTTCATCACTTACATTTATAGTAATTTCTTTCTGGTCAAGCATCTTCTGTACATTCCTGATCTGGATATCAACAATTTCTCTGATTTCAGATTGAGTTAAAGGTTTAAAGAGAACCACTTCGTCAATTCTGTTCAGGAATTCGGGTCTTATCGTTCTGCGCAGAAGATCTATCATCTGGCCTCTCAGCTCGCCCATAGCATTTTCAATTTGATCATCTTTTATGTGCTCGAGTTTTTCACGAATAACCTGAGAGCCAAGATTAGACGTCATAATAATGATCGTGTTCTTAAAGTTTACGGTTCTGCCCTGGTTATCGGTAAGCCTGCCGTCATCAAGAACCTGCAGGAGTATATTAAAAACATCGGGATGTGCTTTTTCAATTTCATCAAGCAGCACCACGGAATATGGTCTTCTTCTTACAGCTTCAGTCAACTGACCGCCTTCTTCATAGCCGACATATCCGGGAGGAGCTCCGATAAGTCTTGATACAGAAAACTTCTCCATATATTCCGACATATCGATTCTTATCATAGCGTGTTCATCATCAAAAAGGAATTCAGCGAGTGCACGAGCAAGCTCTGTTTTACCCACCCCGGTAGTTCCAAGGAAGATAAAAGAGCCGAGGGGTCTATTGATGTCCTGTAATCCAGTACGGGATCTTCTAATTGCATTTGCAACTGCAGTTACCGCATCATCCTGTCCTATAATTCTCCTGTGCAGTTCATCTTCAAGTTTGAGGAGTTTACTCCTTTCACTTTCGAGCATTCTGCTGACAGGAATCCCCGTCCATTTAGAAACGACTTCAGCAATATCTTCAGCATCAACTTCCTCCTTAAGCATTTTTTTATCTTTCTGGATAGTTGTAAGCTGCTGAGTTTCATCCTTAAGCTGTTTTTCAAGAGTGGCAATTTTTCCGTAGCGCAGTTCCGCCACTTTACCAAGGTCTCCTTCACGCTCATAGCGTTCGGCAAGTGTTTTAGCATTATCAATTTCACTCTTCATTCCCCGTATTTCCCGGATCTTTTCCTTCTCAAGGTCCCAGTGCATACGTAAAGTATTTCTAACCTCTTCAAGATCACTCAGTTCTTTTTTAAGCTCTTCAAGTCTCTTTGCTGAAGCTTCATCCTTCTCCCGTTTCAGAGCCTCACGTTCAATCTCAAGCTGTTTAATCTTTCTTTCAAGACTATCAAGTTCTTCGGGCATTGAATCTATTTCTATACGAAGTTTAGAAGCTGCTTCATCGACAAGATCGATTGCTTTATCCGGAAGAAACCTGTCGGCAATATATCTGTGTGATAACTGAGCAGCTGCAATGATGGCTGCATCTGTTATCCGGACGCCATGATGTATTTCGTACCTTTCTCTAAGTCCGCGGAGAATCGAGATAGTATCCTCCTCTGACGGCTCACTAACCAATACAGGCTGGAACCTTCTCTCAAGGGCCGCATCTTTTTCAATATGTTTTTTGTATTCATCGAGAGTAGTTGCTCCAATGGCGTGGAGTTCACCTCTTGCAAGGGCCGGTTTAAGGATATTCGCCGCATCCATAGATCCGGAAACGGCTCCTGCACCTACCAGGGTATGAAGCTCATCGATGAATAATATTATCTCACCGTTTGATTCCTGTACTTCCTTAATTACGGCTTTGAGGCGCTCTTCGAACTGACCACGGAATTGAGTGCCTGCAAGCAAAGCTCCCATATCGAGGGCAACGATTCTTTTAGACTTAAGATTTTCCGGTACATCACCAGCAACAATCCTGTGAGCAATACCTTCTGCGATTGCCGTTTTACCGACTCCAGGTTCCCCTATAAGGACCGGGTTATTTTTTGTTCTTCTGGAAAGAACCTGCAGGACTCTTCTTATTTCCTCATCTCTTCCGATTACAGGATCAAGTTTACCTTCCTTCACAAGGTCATTCAGATCCCTGCCGTATTTCTTTAATGACTGATAAGTCTCCTCGGGATTCTGAGAGGTCACACGCTGCGTACCGCGGACTTCCTTCAATGCCTCAAGGATTGTATCGTGAGAAATTCCGTTATCTCTTAAAAGCTGTCCTGATTTACTATCGGTTTTAGACAGTGCAAGCAAAAGATGTTCAGTAGAGATGAACTCATCTTTAAGATTGCGGGCCTCTTCGGCGGCGGCATCAAACAACTTACCTGTCTGTGTCGACATCTGCTGATTCCCTATTCCTGCGCCGGATACCTTCGGAAGTCTCTCGAGCAGCTCATTAACTTTGAGGCGGATAGCGCTGACATTCCCGCCTGTCTTATGGAGAATCGAATCTGCAATACTCCCCTTTTCCTGGATTACTGCTGCGAGAAGATGCTCGGGTTCAAGGATCTGGTTGTTATAGTTCTGCGCAATCTCAATCGCCGTCTGAACTATCTCCTGTGCTTTTACTGTCAGTTTATTAAAATTAAAGGCCATATCATCTTTTCCTTTATTAAGAGTCTGGTCATAAATTCCATCATTTCCGAATATTATATATTATAATTCAACTCAGTTTATCTTTTTAACTTCTGTATACCAGTCGCTCGACTGTTCAAGCATCTGGTTTATTTTGCTTACCAATCTATGTGGGTCCATCAAGTCTCCCTCGAGAAGAAGGGCCGACTCAAATAATTCCTCCACCACGTTATTGATATACTCATCATTTCTATCTGCCTTAAACACTTTAAGCAGATTCCTTATCAGCTTATGATCCCTGTTTATTTCAAAGACCTTCTTAGGGATTTCCATCTCCTTGTTCATCATGCGCATCATCTTCTGCATAGATGACGACATTGAATCATCGGGATTTACCAGGATTGCAGGGCTGCCGCTGAGTCTATCGGATTTTCTGACCTCTGTTACCCTATCACCCAGAATTTCCTTAATCCTTGATACGAGGCTGTCAAAATGAAGCTGATCATCTTTAGTTAATTCAGCCGGTTTTTCCTTCTTCTCTTCAGTTTCTTCAAAGGATTCAATGTTCTTAAGGTCGACGGAATCAACCGGTTTGAACTCAAAGTCCTTATATTTCCTAAGTGAAGAAAGAACAAATTCATCTACGGGATCATAAAGATAGAGTACTTCAAGGCCTTTGTTCTTAAAAATTTCAAGATGAGGATCCTGTCCGATAGCCTGTCTGCCTGAGCCAAGAGCGTAATAGATTTCTTTCTGACCTTCCTTAAATCTAGATACATACTCCTCAAGGGAAGTCAGTCCTTTTTCATCATCATTAAAGGATGAATTAAACCTGAGCAGATCTTTTATCTTATCCATATTAGTGAAGTCGCCATATCCAAGCTTAAGGTACTTTCCATGTTCGTTCCAGAACTCAGTATATTCTTCAGGTTTGTCTTTTGCTTTTTTAAGGAGGTAGGACAGAACCTGGCTGGTTACCGTGTTTGATATTTTTGTAAATATTATATTTTCCTGAAGCGTTTCTCTTGAAATATTCAGAGGCAAATCTTCTGATTCAACGACGCCTTTTACGAAGCGTAAATATTCCGGCAGCAGGTCTTTATTCTGATGCTGGATAAGAACTCTGCGGACATAGAGATCCAGGCCATAGTCCTCCCTGTTGAATCCGAACAGATCAAAATTCTTTTTAGGAATGAAGAGCAGGCTATGGAATTGTATAGGGGCATCGACAGAATTATGGAGTACATCCATAGGTTCATCAGGATCGTGAGTTAAGAACTTATAAAACTCAGTATACTCTTCCTTTTTTACACTGCTTTTAGGCTCGCGCCAGATTGCAGAAACAGTGTTTATTTTCTCCTTCTCAAGGTAAATCGGGGAGTTCACAAAGTTAGAGTGTTTTTTTATAATAGTTTCAAGTCTGTACTTATCGGCAAAATCCTTAGCCTCTTCCTTAAGGTGAATCTCTATAATAGTTCCGCGTTTGAGTTTTTCATCGGGTTCATTAATTTCATAATCACCCAGTCCATTAGATTGCCACTCAACCGGTTTCGTGTTTTTCCTGAATGATTTAGTTTTAATAATAACCTCATCGGCAACCATAAAGACCGAATAAAATCCAACCCCAAACTTTCCGATTATGTTATTTGCTTCAGACTTATTTTCCTGGAGCTGTTTAATGAATTCAGATGATCCTGATTTTGCAATAGTGCCGATATTCTTAATCAATTCATCTTTAGTCATACCTATTCCGGTATCAGCGACAGTAATCAGTTTTTTCTTTTCATTAAAGTTTACGTGAATTTCGAGAGGAAGATCCTTATCTTCAATTTCAGTCCCGCGGGTCGATTCAAACCGCAGCTTATCGAGTGCATCTGAGGAATTAGATATCAATTCCCTTAGAAATATTTCCCTACTTGTATAGAGAGAATGCACAAGAATATCGAGAAGCTGCTTAACTTCAGCTTTAAATTCATATTTATGAGATGTTGAAGTCTTACTCATTCCTTTCTCCTTTAGTCCTTTCTTAACTGAGATAATTTTCTAAATAATTCTATTTCTTCTTTTGAAAGATGTTTTGGTATCTGAACCAAAATTCTTATATAAAGATCTCCGCGTTTACTTTTATTATCCTGTCTGAACATTCCCTGCCCGCGAAGTTTCAACAGTTTCCCATTATCTGTTTCAGGCGGTATAACAATACTTAATGTTTTATGGTCCAGCGTCTGAATCTGTACATTGCCTCCAAGCACCGCGGTATAAAGATCTACATCCAGGTTATAATAAAGGTCATCCCCTTTCACTTCATAGAAGGGATGATCCAGAACATGGATATTAAGGTACAAATCACCCTTTTCTCCTCCGCTGCTTCCCAAAGCGCCCATTCCGCGGAGTCTGAGCCTGGTTTTATCTCTTGTCCCGGATTCGATTTTAACTTTGAGTTTCTTACCGTCAACACTGATTGATCTGTCTACACCATTATGCACTTCCTCAAGAGTCAAGTTCAGGTTAGCCTCATAGTCCTGTCCTTTCCTGGCAGATGTAAAAGGACTACGCTGAGCGCCGGTTCCCTTTCCGCCGAAGAAACTTTCGAAGAAATCCGAGAAACCGCCGATATTGCCGAACATATCACCAAGATCACCCGAATACTGGTATTCTGTTCTACCTCCTCCTCTGCCGCCGAACTGATTATAAAAATCCTCCATTCCCGGACCGCCGGATCCAGGCTGCTGGTAATTTTTCCAGTTAGCGCCAAGCTGATCATATTTTTTACGCTTTTCAGGATCGCTTAAGACTTCATTTGCCTCAGTGATCTCTTTAAATTTTTCTTCAGCCTGTTTATTATCGGGGTTCCTGTCGGGATGATACTTCAGTGCAAGCTTACGGTAAGCCTTCTTAATTTCTTCCTGTGTAGCATCCTTTTCTACACCCAGTATTTTATAATAGTCTCTAAAGTCCATATTCATTTTTCCTGTAGTTCAAAATATAAATAGAACAGGATATAAATTTTCTGCTTAATAACAAAAAGGGCAGCCGAACAAACCTTCAGCTGCCCTGACAGCAATTATCCGGCTTTCTGATTTACAGATAAGCTTATTTTATTTTTACTTCAATTTGTTTTGGTTTTGCCTCTTCGGATTTAGGGACGGAGATAGTTAGCTGGCCATCCTTAAATTCAGCATCTATTTTATCTTCCTGAATTTTTGAAGGAAGATTAAAAGATCTGAAATATTTACCATACGATCTTTCAACCCTATGATACTTTGAATTCTTTTTCTCAGTCTCCTGTTTTCTTTCACCGCTTATCGAGAGCTGACCATTCTCATAATTTATTTTCACATCTTCCTTTTTTACACCGGGAAGGTCAAGCTTCAATTTGTAGCCATCCTCATCCTCAGTAATATCGGTAAGAGGAGACCATACAGCATTTTCATATTCAGCCGCTTCCTCATCCGAATCTCCAAAACCAAATCTCCGGTTGAATGAATTGAAAACTCTATTGAACTCGCGTTCAATGTTTAATAAATCCTTTGAAGGATTCCATCTTACGATTGCCATAATTTTCTTCCTCCTTATTATAATTTTTAATGTCAGTTTTATGATAACAAGTAAAATGCCAGTCACATAAAATTCCCATATCTCTTTGAATAATATGAACTTATGAGATTTACGCCGGCTCCAATAGCATTTTGACAAAATGGCAGACTTTATATACAAAATGATAGTCGGAAGCATAAAAATGTCAATAAACCGGACAGAATTTGTATAAAGACAATGAAGGGACTGAGAGAGAATTCGATTGTTCATTACATATTTAGAGCGTTAAAGGAGAGAATATTGAACGTATGTGAGACGTATGTGAGACGTATGTGGAACGTATGTGAGACGTATGTGGAATGTATGTGAGCCGGAGAAAGACCCCTGTGAAAGCGGGGTAATTTCCGGCGAATGGGAGGAAAAGAGATGGGCTGATAGATGGAGAGGCGAAGGGCGGGACGGAGGAAGATGGAGAAATGGA
>DATFVA010000116.1:0-4877 GCA_035260565.1 Ignavibacteriaceae bacterium
AATAGTTTAACATTTTCTTACCGTTTATTTAATGAACTTCTATTTCTGTTTCATTTACAGGTTTAGGGGGTCTTTCATAAAGTCCGCATAAATATTTATAGTGCGAAGCAATATCAGGATGAACCTGGTCCCAGCTGAACCTCCACTGCCAGTTGCCGTTCGGTTTGCCCGGAAAATTCATCCTGGCGTCTCCTCCGAGTCTCAGTATATCCTGCATAGGTATAACGACGAGATCAGCAACAGAGGCATACGCAGTACGGATTAATGCCCCGGTTATATCATCACCAAAATAATCAAGATATTTCTGAGCGTGTTGATAAATATCATTATCATTATTCTTTTCTTTCTCAAAGTATGCAGCAGTTGTATCGTTATCGTGCGAGCCGGTATAAACCATACAGTTAGGTTTATAATTATGGGGTAGAAATTTCCTTTCCATCCCCGTACCGAAGGCAAACTGCAGTATTTTCATTCCGGGATAATCAAATTCATCTCTCAGTTTTTCAACCGATTTGGTTATAACGCCAAGATCCTCGGCAATTATGGGGAGAGGTCCCAGGTATTCTTTTACTGTTTTGAAAAACTTCTCTGCCGGTGCTTTAACCCACCTCCCTTTTTCTGCGGTTGGCGATCCGCCGGGAATTTCCCAGTAGGCATCAAATCCCCTGAAATGATCAATCCTTATCATATCCACAAGATTTAAAATCTGCTTCATCCTCAGCCGCCACCAGAGGAAATCATCTTTTTCCATCTCTTCCCACCTATAGAGAGGGTTGCCCCAGAGCTGACCTGTAGCACTGAAATAATCCGGAGGTACTCCTGCTATAAAAGTAAGATTTCCATGTTTATCAACCGAGAAAAGTTCTTTATGGGCCCAGAGATCGGCACTGTCGTATGCAATAAAGATAGGCATATCGCCCATAATTTTGATTCCTTTGCCGTTGGCATAGTGCTTAAGATCCGACCATTGACTGAAAAAGATATACTGTACGAACTTATGATAATTTATACCCTCAGCAAGTTTCTTCTTCCATTCAGAAAGTGCTTTTTCTTCCCTTTTAACGAGACCCTTATCCCATTCAGTCCATAATCCCCCGCCGTGATAATCCTTGGCAGCCATAAAAAATACATAATCTTCAAGCCACTCAGAATTTTCTTCGCAGAATCTGATGAATTTATTATCAGAGAGAGAGTTTTCATTATTAAATGCTTTAAAAGCTTTCTGCAGGATCTTTTTTTTATAATTTATGATTTCGCCGAAATTCACTTTATGAGGATCAGAGCCGGGAGGATTTGAAATATCTTTTTCACTGAGCAGACCATATTCTTTTAATCTTTCGGGACTGATCAGGTTTGGGTTCCCTGCAAATGCAGAGAAACACTGGTAAGGCGAATCGCCGTAGCCCGTAGGGCCAAGAGGAAAAACCTGCCATAGTGTTTGTCCTGCAGATTCAAGAAAATTTATAAAGTTATATGCTTCTGTTCCCAGATCTCCTATTCCGAACTTGCCCGGAAGAGAAGTAGGATGCAGCAGGACGCCTGCAGCTCTTTCAAATCTCATTCAGCACCTTAAATAATTTAATTGGTTAAAATAAAGAAAGGAGTGTAAAGATGAAAAGTACAAATGATACAGGACATCCGCCTTAAAAGTAAAAGTAGCGCGAACGCCGTTCTGCTTAAGCGATCGAGGTTGTGTGTGATTATTAGATTTTACTTCGTAATAATCTTCACACGGGCTCGATCGCTCTGCATCATGCCCGGTTAAAGACCTTCATAAATGAAGTTCCTACACCATGAGAATACAATAAATGAAATTCCTACAGATCAGTATCTGCTTCGATCACCATATCTATTGCGCCGTCTACAGAATAGGGAGGGTTTCCGCCGCTTATATTATCAACCGTTATAACTGCAGTAAAGCATGCTCCGGAATTCAGCAGACTGTTAAGATGTGTGTTGATGAAATCAATCTGCTGCTGGGTAAGCTGGAGAATATAGGGCGAATTCGGCGCCATATAATCAGCAGGATTCGCTCCCTGTATAGTATAGCTGAACAGGGAATTTCCGTCTCCATCCTGCAGAGCCACAGTTATGTTCCCTGAAAGTTCCTGCGGAAAAACATTTTTTGTTCTGTATGCAGCTTCAACAAAATGCAGACTATTTATTTTGTCGCGGTATTCGGTATATGTCTGGGAATCAGTATTCAGGCAATAAAGAGGACTGCTGTTTGATATCGTATTGTCTGAACCCGTAACGTGAACATTCAATGTAAAGGGAATGTTAAGGGGCAAAGAATTAAATGAGTCACACCCGTTCCAGGTGAGCATCAGGAACAAAAGAAATACAGATGTGCCGGTTCTTATTAGATATTTTTTCATTTTATCTCCTTGTTAAAATGCAAAAGTTAAACCGCCTGCAGCAACAGGCTGTGATCCGAGACTGAAATCAGCATTAAGAACAATAACTGCAAGTTTTAAAGAAGCACCGACAGTAGCTCTGAAATGATTATCGCCGGTTACTGAAGCTGAAATATTCTGATCAGTCCTCAGATTCGGATCTCCGCTCTGCGGTTCTCCTTTTATAGTATAGTTCAAATCGAGGGAAGTATTTTCATATTGCAGACCAATATAAGGTGTCAGAAGACCAATGGTTTTACTGGCGTGTGCATTAAAAGCAATATTATTGAGTTTCATAACCCCGGTAATTTCAATATTGTTATAGAGCAACTGAACAGCAAGGTCAAGAGGGAAAAGCGGGATATACTGACTAATACTGTGTGCTACACCAAGTCCGAATATACTAAGATCATTATTATCGGCAATCTTAACCTTCGGAAGATAACGTAGAATTACCTCCGTTCCCATAAAACTCGCTCCGATCTGAGGATACCCTACGGGGATCCCGGATCTATTGATTCCTGGAGGCATAACAATATATCCGTTCGGACCAGCATAGGCAGCTCCCTTATCGCCGTATATCGTCGCTGATTCCTTATTCGACTGGTAGCCGGCTACGTCGAATGTGGGCGTAAAAGTCTTTTGTGATTCCGGAATCAGGATGTACATACCTCTGAAGCTGACAGAGAAAGAAATCATTGTGGATATATCAGCAGAATAATAACCATTTGAGTTCATTGCAGTTCCGAGTGAAGTAGCGAACGGTCTTATGTAATTTTCTGCATTATTTTGTGCTAATTGGGCTAATCTGTCCTCTATCTGCGAAAAACCGGGTTTCGCGATGAAGATAAATAAAGTGAGCAAAAGAAGAGTCTTCTTCATCTAAATTTCCTTAATTTATTTAAAGATGTTGGTTTAATCCAAGAGTCGAAATATAAGATATTTTTCATTCTTTTTGCTCGGTTCAGAGAAACTGAGCTACGCGCACTTTTAAATGCAGATGGTCGTAAGCATTTACGCAGCTCAGGTTTCCCGACCTGAGATTATTGTAACAAAAATAATACCCCTTAAAAATGATCAATATTCACAATAAATGAAGGATTATCCGGAAAAAACCTAATGCAGTCTGATCTAATTTACCGATTAATTCAGTCCCATCAGTTCCCTGGCACCTTTCAGACTGGCTTCCGTAATATTTTCACCGCTCATCAGCTTCGCAACTTCTTTAATCTTCTCATCCCTGTTAAGTTTTCTTATAGAACTTGTGACTCTTTTATCCGAGGTTATTTTCTCGACAGCATAATTATTATCTGCCAGTCCGGCTATCTGCGGGAGGTGGGTGATCGCAATAACCTGGTGGGAAGATGCAAGAGTCTTTAATGCAGTCCCCACCTTCTGAGCAATCCTTCCGCTCACACCTGTATCAATTTCATCGAAAATCAGAAGCGGCAGTTTATCATTTTTAGCGAGGATAGTCTTTAGGGAAAGCATTATCCTGGATATTTCACCTCCCGAGGCAACCTTGATTAATGGTTTGACATCCTCGCCCGGATTGGTTGAAATATAAAACTCAACTGCATCTATACCCTTGCTGTCAGCCTTATATTTTTTCCCATTGAGGGTGACAAAATCGCCGCTGCCTGAACCCGGAGCCTGTTCCATCTTTACTTTAAAAACAGAATCGGATATTCCGAGTTCTGCCAGAACCTTTACGACTTCCTTCTCAACTTTCTTAGCGGATTCTTTCCTTTTTAATGAAAGTTTATCAGCAATATTACCAGTATCCTCACGGGCTGATGTAATTTCTTTTTCCAGCTTCTGAATATGATGCGAGTAATTTTCGGCAGCATCATATTCCTGTCCTATTTTATCCCTGTAAGCTATAACAGAATCAACAGACCCGCCGTACTTTTTCTTTAACAGTGTTATTGCACCAAGCCGGTCGCGTAATTCATCAAGGTGTCCCGGATCGTGATCTATTTTTGCATTATATTTTCTTATAAATTCCGCAGCATCCATGACCTGTGCAATAATTGAATTAAATTCATTTTCGATTTCGCCAAAACTGCTGTCTATATTTAATAACTCATCTATCCGGTTCTTTATCTGCATCAGCTGATCATGAACAGAATTTTCAGAATCAAAGAGATTCTCATATACGGAGCCTGTAATGCCCAGGAGCTTTTCAGAATTTTCCAGGATATTTAATTCGTTATTTATTTGCTCCTCTTCCCCCGTAACCGGTGAAACCGCATCGATTTCCTTAATCTGGAAAGCATAAAAATCTTTTTTCTCCTTTAAAGAAAATTCTTTTTCTCTTAACGCTTCCAGCTTATACGACAGTTCCCTCACATTCCTGAAAGCAATGGTATATTCCTCAAGGAGTTTCTCCGTTCCTGCAAACTCATCAAGAAAGTTGATATGTGTTTCTGTACGCAGCAGCGACTGATGTTCATGCTGTCCGTGCAGGTCGACAAGCAG
>DATFVA010000117.1:0-3931 GCA_035260565.1 Ignavibacteriaceae bacterium
TATATGCAAATGCCTTCCACAAAAAACGTCAGAGAAAAGGCGCTACCCTGAAAGAAGCTAAGGATCTGATGGGGGATGCAAATTATTTCGGATCAATGATGGTTGAGTTGGGCGATGCGGACGCGCTCATCAGCGGTTTAACTTCCCACTATCCGGCAACTATTAAACCTGCATTGCAGTGCGTTGGAGTTAAAGAAGGATTCAAGGTGGTCTCAGGATTGTATATTGTTGTAACCTCGAAGAGGGCTTATTTCTTTGCTGATACTACTGTGAATATCAATCCGACAGCCGAGCAGCTGGCAGAGATAGCTATTACGGCGGCAGATACTGTTAAAGAATTTGATCTCGATCCGCGTGTAGCGCTGCTGTCATTCAGTAACTTCGGAAGTTCCAAATACCCCGAGTCACTGAAGGTGAAGAAAGCTGTTGAAATAATTAAAAGCCTACGTCCCGACCTGAATGTTGACGGTGAAATGCAGGCTGATACAGCATTGGTTCCGCAGATTATTGAGAAAGATTTCCCGTTCAGTTCATTAAAGGGAGGCGCGAATGTGCTGATATTTCCTGATCTGAACTCAGGAAACATTGCATATAAGCTTATGGCAAGAATCGGAGGGGCAACCGTTATAGGTCCTATTCTCCGCGGTTTGAAGAAACCAATTCACGTTCTGCAGAGAGGCGCCACAGTTGATGATATTATTAATATGACAGCCATTGCCGTTGTCGATTCACTTCACCTGGTGAAACCAGTTAAGAAAAATGTGGAAGAAGCGGTAGTATAATATATAAATGATAAATATAAGCAGGCCATGCTGAGTTAACTTGCAGGCCTGCTTATTAATTTATCAAAAATACTTTTCTCACGGGGCTTCAGATTAAGATTTGCGTACTGTTCCAGATTCATTCCTTTCCCGATCTGCTTCACAGGTTTTGAAGCATAGATATTCTTAACAAATTCGATCCTGTCCATTATATTATCAAATGAGATCGATATGCTATCGCCGCTCTCGTGGTGGACGATTCTCAGAATGTTATCCTCTGCAACCTCTTCAATGTCCCATTTACTTGAAAAAATTGCATAGTTTATCTTTACCTTAGGGAGTTCTTTTCCATACTCGGGATCAACGTATAGTTTCCCGGAATATTTACTGATGTTGATTGATGAACTGTAAGTTTTAACAGATTGTTTCAATTTTTCCATCTCACACTCCTTATAATAATCAGGAAAGATTTTTCTGAGGGGAAACTAAATTTTGAACGTGAGAAAAGCTGTGAGCACTCACAATTTAAATACTGAATGTGAGGGAGCATATGCCTGTAAATTGCCTCAGATCACTTGCTTTATCAAATTCCACAGTTCAATTGAAATTTAGGGCTGAGTTTATGGTAGACTTTAATCTGGATTACAGAAGAAAATAGCCTCTGTTATGAACCGGGAAAGACTTATTGGAGGCGGATGGAAGAAAAGAAATGCAATAATGGTGACAATATTGTCGTCAGGAAAACTCTCGAAATCTTATAAGCTGGATGAAATACACTTTGCGAAGCTGAAGCAAAACGGATGTACCCGTTCTGCAATCAGCCACGCATTAAATATAAAGTTATTGTTCTTTAACCGTTGCATTTGAAAGCATTACGGGGTAAGCGTACCCTGCACCGAAATCCTGGTTGATTTCTACAGTGCCTTCCACAATGACGACGTCTCCTGCTTTGGCAGAATCGGGACTAGTAACCATCAGATCAAAATTATTTCCGCTTGATGTACCGTCCTGGATATGGATCCAATTTCTTCCCATTATATGAGGATTATATTTTACTACTTTACCTTTAACTCTTACAGTCTGTCCGTTCAGATCATCTTTCTTATCGTATATCTGTGCGATTGTTTTTCCATCTTTCAAAGGTGTTATATTAACATCTTCTTTGGACTGAGAATATACCTGCGGATGGTTAACAGGTTTTTGTGCCGAAGGAGGCGTCTGGGATATATCCTGAACGAATAGCACGGATTCAAATGTTCTGTTCAGAGCATCGCTCTTAAAATTTTTCATTTCCATACTTTTGGAAAAATATAGAGTTTCTCCTTTTTCAGCCAGCATCTTTGTTACAGCAATCCAGTATTCATTTCCATTTTCTGAAGCCTTAATATATGTGTAGTTAGGGGTTTGAAGAATATCTGAAACTACAATTTTATGAGTTCCAGCAGGGAGATTTTCATTTGCTTCTTCGTTTTTGCTCTCACAGGCTGTGAATGTTATCATTAATACTGCTGCTACCAGCAGAAAGTATACTTTCATTTTTATCACCTTTTGATTCATAAGATTTTATTCTGATTAAAAAATATCTGTCAAATATACATAAAGAATTTTATATAGATAAGATAAAAATTTAGTGAATCCTGAATTGAAGGATTGGACGGCTCCGTCGCTTTGGGAGGTTCAGACAGATTAAGAAGAGAAATGGAGGCGACTGCTTTGCCTCGGAGGGCTTTACACAGAACTGCCCAGACAGGGTACTGCAGTTCAGACACAGATTCGCACAAATAAATGAAGCAGATTGGAGGATCGCGCTTAGAGGATTGATTGAAGAATTATTGATTTCACGAATCATATTCCGCACAATACGATAATTTAATAATTTTAATCTGCGTCACATTCCCTTCAGTGAATCTTGTATAAGTTACGTTCCATAATAAACGAAAAAATATTTTTCTCTAAACCTAAAATTCAGAGGAGAAGATTTTGGTTCTTGCTTCTACTCAACATTCCTTTGAACTGTGGCCCCTCCTTGTATACGCAGCTTTAGTACTCCTGATCGTAGGAGGAATGATCGTTTTATCTTACTTCTTAGGCGAGCGGCATAATGAAAAACAGACTGACACAATATATGAATCGGGAATCAAAACAACAGGGGATGCGAGACTCAGATTTCCTGTACATTTTTATATCGTTGCAATGTTTTTCGTGATCTTCGACCTTGAAGCAGCCTTCATTATTTCATGGGCAATAGCATTCAGGGATACTGGATGGGGAGGCTACATCGGTGCGTCGATATTCATTGCAGTCCTGCTTATTGTGCTTCTTTACGAGTGGAGAATAGGTGCATTGGATTTTGGTCCTCAAGGTAAAAAAATACTCAAAGAATATCACAGAAGACTTAAAGAAAAATCAAATGGATGAATCATGAAATGGTGGCTTACAAATACTCTGAACCCAGTTAAAACGTTAGAAGGGAGTGGTTCCTTCGAGCAGGCGGTGCAGCAGACTATAATATTGAGTAAACTGGAATCACTTATCGCATGGGGGAGAAAGAACTCAATGTGGCCGTTCAATTTCGGTTTATCATGCTGCTATGTTGAAATGGCGACCAGTATAACCAGTAAATACGATATATCAAGATTCGGTGCGGAGGTAATCCGCGGCACTCCCCGTGAAGCGGACGTTATGATAATCGCCGGCACCGTATTCATAAAAATGGCACCGGTTATTAAAAGATTATATGAGCAGATGATGGAACCAAGGTGGGTCATATCGATGGGTTCCTGCGCCAATTCCGGAGGTATGTACGATATCTACAGTGTTGTACAGGGAATAGATAAGTTTATGGCTGTTGATATGTATGTGCCGGGCTGCCCTCCAAGGCCTGATGCATTTCTGGAAGGACTTTTACTTCTGCGTGAAGGCGTCGGAAAAGAAAAACGGCCTTTAAGCTGGGCAGGAGGACCGCAGGGCGTGGAGAGAGCTCCGGATATTTCAATGAAAGAAATGAAGAGAAATGAAAGAATGAAGATGACAAGGTTAAGACCTCCCGATGAAATATAATCAAGAATCATCCTCAGATAAAAATTATGACTAATCCAGTAATTGAAGAACTTAATAACAAATTCAGTGAAGACAATTTCCAGATTGAGGGGACCAGGGATGCAGTCCCT
>DATFVA010000118.1:0-7494 GCA_035260565.1 Ignavibacteriaceae bacterium
GCAGTGATCCGCGTATACGCGAAACTCTGTCGCGCACATCATTAGCCGCCTCATTAACATCACGGTTAAGTTCAAACTCAATTGTAATTACCGAACCGCCTTCCTGGCTGGAGGAAGTGATTGTCTTTACTCCCTCGAGCGTGGCGAACTGCTCTTCCATAATATCACTTATCTCAGTCTCAACTACATTTGAACTAGCGCCCCTGTAGAGAGTAACTACAGAAATCACGGGCGGATCAATATCCGGGTATTCCCTTACCGGAAGCTGGGTAAAAGAGATGATACCGAACAACAGGATTGCAAGACTCATCACCGTTGCAAATACCGGGCGTCGTATAGAAATTTCACTAAGCTTCATTTTAAAAACTCCTGGTGTCTGATGAATATATCATTTATGCATTATCAATTTTATTTGTTGCCGGCAGCGGCCGGACCGGAATTTACGGGCATTACTTTTGCGCCGTCAAATAGTTTCTGATGACCTGTTCTAACAACCAGGCTCCCGTCCGTCAGCCCGCTGGTAATTTCCACAATTTTAGGCGTCTGCATTCCAAGTGTTACAGGTACAGCCGAGACTGTGCTGTCCTTTTTCACCACATATACAAACGATTGATCGCCGTTGGCAAATACAGCTTCGTTTGGAACTGTCAGCGCATCCGGATTTTCACTTAAGATGGCAGCCACATTTGCCGACATACCGGGACGGAATTTTTGTCCCGGGTTCTGTACCCTGGCAGTAATGTTTACATTACGTGTTTCAGCATCCAGTATAGGTTCGATAGCAATGATTTTACCTGCAACGCTATAGTCGGGAAATACAGTTGATGTAACAACAACTTTCGCATTCTTCTTCAGCTGTGCAAGATATCTCTCCGGTGCAGAAAAAATGACCCGGATCTCGTTAAGATTTGCGAGCTCGGTTATCTCCTGACCGGTGCGTAAAAAAGTACCCACGCTGATCTTTCGTGCACTGATAAACCCTTCGAAGGGAGCAATAATCCGTGTTTTGGCAAGCCGCGCTTTTGCGAGCTCGAAGTTTGCTTCAGCAACTTTCAGATTCGCAAGGGCATCGTCAAGATCCTGCTGCGATCCCGCTTTCTGGTCGACGATTATCTTTACACGGTTGTAGGCTGCCTTACCCTGGTTGTATAATGCTTCAGTCCTGTTGACTTCTGCAGAGAGCTGTGAATCATCAAGCCGCGCAATCAGGTCCCCTTTTTTGATGTAACTGCCTTCATCGAAGGGGAGACTTACAACAGCGGCGTCTATCTCGGAAACTATAGTAACTCCTTCTATTGCTTCAATAGTACCGACTGCCTCAAATTTGTCGGCCACATTCTGAGCCTTAACATCCGTTACTTCAACCGGGGTAGGGGGCATTTGAAATCCGCCCGCGGGACCCTGTTCATCTGAACATCCACCGAAAAGCAGCAGCAGACCAGCCATCACAAGCCCCGGGTACAGCCATCCATGTTTGAAATATTTTAAATTCATCTATTTACCTTTCGTTTTTATAATCTTTTATTGCATCCCGCCGGGATAATATCCCGAAGTTAACTGCGTTAAATCGGATACAGCTTTCACGGTTTTTACCAGGGCATCTGAATAGCGCTGCTGGGCCACGGCAAAGTCCTGGCTTAACCTTACCAGCTCAAATGCTGAAAGTCTTCCGTTCTTAAATTCTATTAACCCGATCCTTACCTGCTCCTGTGCTGCATCCACACCTTCCCTGGCTGCTTTTATTCTTTCATTTCCATGAACAAGCTCCCTGTAGGATGTCCTGACCTGCTGCTCGAGACTGCGTGCTAATTCAATATAACTCTGCTTTGCCCCGTAGAGACCGGCCTCAAGCCTGTCCTCTTCACCCAGTCCCGTTCTCAGTCCGATAGGTAGTGAAATTTCCACTCCCACGCTCCAGCCGGGATATTTCCGTTTAAATATTTCAGATAGGACATCGCTATAAGTTCCTGAATTAGATGAGCGTAATGTGTCGCTGCCGAAAAAAACATCCTGCGCAGATCCGCCCAGTGCATTGCTTGATATCGAAGCAACAAAATCGACACTGGGAAGCGCCTGCCATGCTGCAGCGCCGGCTAAAGATTTCATAATTTCCACCTGTTTTCCGGCAGCCTTCAGGTCAAGATTATTATCTAATGTATGTGCAACCAGGTCATCAACAGATGCATCTGCAAATTCATCGGGAGGATCATCCGTAGTTATGAACCGGGTGAGATCGTCACCGGGACGCTTTCCTATTAAAACCGCAAACTTGTCCGACTGTGTATCAAGCTGTTCTTCGCTGTCAATCATTAACAGTTTTTGTTCCGCCCGGAAGGTCTGTGCATTTGCCACCTGGTTTGGACCTATTAGTCCTGCCTTCGCTCTCAGCTGAGCTTCCTGAAGCAGAGATTCTGCACGTTCAAGTGTAAGTTTCTGCACAGCATAATCACGCTCAGCAGCATACAGATTCCAATATGCCTGCCCCACCGCAGAGTTCAGGTTAAGGCCTTCCTGGTCGTACCCGGCTTTATATGATTCGGTCTCCAGTTCAGCCTGGTTCAGCTCTTTCCGGGCAGAAGCTGTAAATCCTTCTAAAAGGGGCTGGCGCAATGATACAGAACCGACTGCATCGTATTCAGGATTCAGAAAAGCAAACGAAGAATTGGACTTCAGGTTGGATGAACTAAGTGCAAGTTCCAGCTTTGTCCCTATCGGCAGATCAAGACGCAGGCCCGTCGAAAAATCAGTCTCCTGCGTCGCCAGCACTGAAGCGCCCGAGAAGAAAGAAGCCGCCGGAATTTTCTGATCGTTATAATTCAGATTCAGAAAAAATACCGGATCAAATTTCCCTCTTTCCCTCCGTAGAGAACCCAGAGAAGCCATGTACCTTGCTTCAGCCTGTTTATATGATGTTGAATTTTCTTTTGCATATTCCTCTGCCTGGGATAGTGTTAGTTTTTCACCTGTAAGATTATACAGAATAATCTGCAGGGCACTGTCGGGATTTACAATACTCTGACCAATACTGACCGGAATACAGTTCAGCATTAAAAGAAAAATTATAAATATTAATTTCCTGAAAGAATCGGGCATACAAATCCTTTGTCCTATTTTTAAATAGTTAACAGATTTCGTAATTATTTTTATCTCGATAGATCCAGCATAAAAATAAAACCAATTAATGGAACCTAAAAGGTGTGAATCCGGCAACTTAAGGTGCCTTTTGCGACAACTCAATCGAAACTCCATGCATGCAAAGCGAAACGGTGTTACTGCCCCGGGAACGGCGGGGTCGCCTATTATTTCAGGCGATTCAGCGAATCGCTATACATGATGTCAAGCGAAACAATGTTGTACCCCGCCCAAGCCAAGGCTTACCCTGACAAAGGCGGGGTCGCTTATAGTATTAAGCGATTCAGCGAATCGCTCTACATTAATCGATTCGCCGAACCGCTCTGCAATCGGTCTGTAAAATTTCAACTTTGGGGAATTCAGGCAGGTAATATAAATAAATAAATTTAAATGCTTATTATATTATTATTAATTCTTCACCAGAATAAACAATTAACATTTCACAATGTATTTGTATCCAGTAGAGCGAAATCGTGTTCCTGCACCGAGAACGGCGGGGTCGCTATAATATTAAGCGATTCAGCGAATCGCTCTACAAAAAAAGCTGCATAGATTGTCCAATTTCCTCAATCTCAATTGTTATGGTAATGAAGATCGAATTAAAAACAAAAATGAATTCAGGAGATTTAACAATGAAACAGAGAATAAATTTTATGGAAAAAGGAAAAGACGCAATGAAAGCTATGTATCCTATAGGCGTCTACCTTGCCAAATCACGCATCGAACAGCCGCTGCTTCACCTGTTGGAGTATAGAATTTCGCAGATAAACGGGTGCGCTTACTGTCTCGATATGCATTCAAAAGATTTGCGTGCAGAGGGTGAAAGCGAACAGCGTATTTATGTTATGGATGCCTGGAGAGAAACTCCGTTTTTTTCGGATCGCGAACGGGCAGCACTCGCCTGGGCAGAAGCAGTTAATAAATGTGAGGTGCCTGATAGTGTATTTGAAAAAGCCCGGGAGCAGTTTAGTGAGGAAGAGCTGATAGATCTAACTATAACTGTCAATGCCATAAACAGTTATAACAGGATAAATATTGCTTTTAAGCCTGTTGTCGGTACTTATAAGGTGGGACAATTTGCTCCGATAAACAATAATTAAATTCAATTTAAACTACTGCATTACCAAATAAATTAAAATTGGAAATTAAATTATTCAGTTGATAAAATATTTTTAGCAGAGTATAGATAAATGAACAGAGGTATGAAATGGAGATGTTAATTTTAAAGACAGATATAAACAACAGCGACGATTTCAGTACGGTTAGAAACAGGCTGGACGATAGCTATAGGATAAATGAGTGTACTATAGATCTTGAAGATAAAGATAAGGTTGTCAGGATAATCGGCGATGATATTGAAGTAAAGGATGTGGTAGGCAGTATTAAGAGCTTCGGATTTCTTTGTGAAGAATTACCGGATTAAAAATAATAATCTGCCGTGTCCAATTATCAGAATTTCATTTGTTATACCAGTGTAGTGCAGGGATCAGAAAATCCTGCAAGCGGCTGTCGCGGGAGAAATTGTTACCAGCGTCACAGAACAGGAGACCGCAGTTAAATTATTTTTTGAATCCAGGGCGCAATCAGCCGGGAAATAAATAATTGATTTAACTTTGGGACTATACTCCCGCAGATGCTTTTTTAGAAATATTGTTAAAATTAAACGTGATCAGACTAAAAGGAGAAAAAGATGAAGGAATTCCTCTTGATATTCAGAAACGATTTTAAGAACCTGCCTTTGCATTCCCCGGAAGAAATGCAGGCTACTACAAAAAAATGGATGGACTGGATAGGCGGAATAGCAGCACAGGATAAATTATTCGACAGGGGCAACCGCCTGGCTTCCTCCGGCAAAGTTGTAAAACCATACAACGTAATTACCGATGGTCCCTATTCCGAAATAAAAGAATCAGTCGGCGGCTATTCCATTATTAAAGCCCCTTCATATGAAGATGCCGTTGAGATAGCCAAAGGATGTCCTGTTTTGAAGGATGGTGGAAACGTTGAGGTAAGAGAAATCGATCAGCTGGAAATTGAATAATTTTTAGATATCTCTATTAACCTTTTTGTATGACAGAAAATGAGTTAATACCCGGTTTATTCAGAACAGAATACAGGAAAATTGTCTCCGTACTTTGCAGACGGTTTGGATTCGAACAAATGGAGATCGCCGAAGATATTGCTGCGGATACATTCCTGACTGCGTCGGAAACGTGGGGTCTCAAAGGGGTTCCGCCGAACCCGGCTGCATGGCTTTATACTGTAGCAAAGAATAAAGCAAAGAATCATTTGCAGCGTGCTTCTACCTTTGAGGACAAAATCGCACCGGAACTAAAAAACGATTTACCCGGATCGTATATGAATGAACTCGATTTATCTCCGCAGAATATCAACGACAGTCAGCTCCAGATGATGTTTGCCATCTGTCATCCTTCCATTTCGCCAGAGGCGCAAATCGGGCTATCGCTCAGGATCCTTTGTGGTTTCGGCATAGAAGAAATTGCGGATGCATTCCTGACAAACAAAGAAACGATTAATAAAAGACTGTTCAGAGCAAAAGAAAAACTGCGGCAGGAAAAAGTTAAGATTGAACTTCCCGGTCCGGCAGAGATTGAGAACCGGCTGGAGATTGTTTTGAGAACAATCTACCTGCTGTTTAATGAAGGATATTATTCAGTAAGTCAGAATAAAACTCTCCGGAAAGATTTCTGCCTCGATGCAATGAGGCTCTGTTATATGCTTGTCGAAAATAAATACACGAACAAGCCCCAGGTGAACGCGTTACTATCTCTGATGTGCTTCCATGCTTCCCGGTTCGATGCACGCTTTGATAAAAACGGGACACTGATATTGTATGATGACCAGAGGACTGCTTTATGGGACCCGGATTTAATCCGTAAAGGAGAATATTTCCTCAATTGCTCGGCAGACGGCAGTTACGCGTCAAAATATCACCTCGAAGCAGGGATAGCATTCTGGCATACAAAAAAATCCGTCACCGAAGATAAATGGGAAAATATTCTGCAGCTCTACAATAAGCTCCTGCAGATAGAATATTCGCCTATGGCAGCGCTGAACAGAACATTTGCACTCTCAAAGGCGCGCGGAAAAGAAGAAGCAATTATCGAAGCTGAAAAATTAAATTTGACGGATAATCATTTTTATTTTGCATTGCTGGGTGAACTATACACAAACATAAACAATGAAAAAGCGGAAGAACATTTTCAGAAGGCGTATACACTCGCAAAAACTCAGACTGAAAAACAGAGTATCTCGATGAAAATTGATCGAATAAATCAGCGAAAGTGAGCTGGGGTATGAGAATCAACCGGGAACACGAATCGGCTTAACAGTCAGTCAAAAATAAATCAACCCTCTTTTAGCGCTGCTTCAACGAACTATCTTTTCATCCTTGTGATTATAACAACCCTTTCGTTACTCTCCTTGGTGTCCAATTCTTGATGTTCCGTTTGTTGCTAATGTGAAAACAAGTTATTAACGATGTTGCCAATCAGCTAAATACACATATTGGACTTCGTTGCTAATAATTAAAAAATTAACAGAATCTAAAATATTAATAATGAGAATGGATGGGAGAATTATATCAATTTACGACTATAATTGATTGGTAAAGAATTCAGCATATTAAAGTAATATGCTTATGACATCGACAACACTATATCAAATGTATGGTGCAATTCTATACAATACACCCTGGAGGATGCATGTAGTACTTGTCAGCATTCCCATCATAATATTTACCTCAGTAGTTAGTAAGACTGCTGATAAACAATGTGAGTACAAAAAGATAATGCAATGGATGTTTTGGGGTGTAACTTTGATTGTTTCCGTAATGGCGATTGGATTTTTTGAAGGGTTTATAACCATCTGCTTAAAAATGTTTTGTTTTTTGCCGGGACAGGGTACTATACACTGCAGCGGATGTTTCCCCCGCCAAAATACGTGATGCCAAACGATTTTTTCTTCGAGCTCACAGGAATCTGTCAGGCAATTGTTACTGTACCATTAATAATTTACTTTATACAATTGACAAAAAGGATTATCCCAGGGATGAAGAGAAGATACTTCAAAATATCTGAAGCAGAAATTTAACTTAACTCATAGGTTCATGAAATGAAACGAAAAGTAAACAATGACAAAAAAAGTTACAATTTGCAACATTCAGCCGATGAAGCTCAAATCCGGCAGAAAATGGAGGAGCATGTGAAAGCATTATGCAAAATAGATCTGAAGGGTGTGATGTCAATTTATGCTCCATATATTCTATCTTTCGATGTGGAGGGGACGTATGTGGGAGTTGAGGAGAAGAAGGAAGCGTGGACAAAAATCTTTTCTATGATA
>DATFVA010000119.1:0-3045 GCA_035260565.1 Ignavibacteriaceae bacterium
AATGCGGAATTTCGATTCCGCCCAAAATTAACTTACGGCCTTCAGCGAGAGCATGTACATCAAAACCAAAACCAGTTCTGAATTGCTGCTTCAATACCTTATCTCAAAATGTGTGAATTCATTTTTGCTGTCTCCCCACTCAATTTTGCAGTTCTTAACGGCGGCATGTGAAGGACCTGCCTTTATCCTTTTGAATAATTCCTCTATTTTCGCTCTGCTTCCCTCAACTACCGTAAGAACCTCACCTGAAAAAAGATTTTTTGTATAGCCAGTAAGTCCGAGACTTTCAGCACTTTTAATTATAAAGTATCTGAATCCTACACCCTGCACTAAACCGTTCGCAATTATTTCTGCACGTTTTTCACTGTTACTCATACCACTTGTTCATTTTTTTTATCGATTAACTCCGATACCAGTAGTCCTGAAAATATAAGTGCACCACCAATAAATCCAAAATTAGATATTTTTTCCCTCAACACAAAAAAAGCAACCACAGCAGAGAAGATAGGTTCAAGGGAATATATAATTCCTGCTCTTGCCGGAACTATCAGCTTCTGGTATTTAGTCATTATAATAGTTGTTACTATAGTTGCAAGTATTGACGTATACCCCACCGCGAAGAGTAAATTTATGGTGACTTTTAAATGCGGAGTTTCAAGACCAAAAAATGAAAGGATAACGGCAAATAGAATACCGCATATGCCTGTAACAGCTACTTGAAGAAAAACAAGCGGTTTATAATCATATTTCTTACTTATAATATCCAGGTATACAACGTATAGAGAGAAAAAGAATGCACAGAGGAGCGTAAAGAAATCGCCGAGGTTAAAGCCTTCGCCTATTTCAGAAAATATTGATAGAAGTGATGTTCCGCTGCTTGAAAGAAATATGAGGCCGATTATTACCAGAATTATACCGAGTACACTTCCCTTCGAGGGGAGTTTTTTTTCAAGGGCGATCTGCAGAAGGGGGGTAAAAAGAATAAAAGAACCGGTAATAAAACCGGACTTGGTAGCCGAAGTATAATTCAATCCGATTGTCTGGGTTGAAAACCCCATGAAATATAGTATGCCAAGCAAAATTCCACCGAGCAGAACCGGCTTTGTAATGTTCTTTAATGCTTTAAACAGGAAAGGAAGCAGGATAATTGCCGCCAGTGTAAAACGCAGAGAAATAAATATCAGAGGGGAAACATCATTCAGAGCGCTTTTAATTATGGTAAACGTAGCTCCCCAGATCAAAGTAGCCGTCAGAAGCGCAGTTTCGCCCTTATATCTCATAGGAGCAGGAAGTATTGTTGAAGGAACTTACTCACCTTTCTCCTTTTCATGGGAATATCCAAATGAACGCAGCATCTTTTCATCAGTACGCCAGTTTTTTCTTACTTTCACGCGGAGTTCAAGATATACATCACGCTGGAGGAATTCCTCGATAGCTTTACGCGCTATCTCTCCCAGTTTTTTTATAGCCGCTCCCTGCTTCCCTATTATAATTCCTTTCTGACCCTCTCTTTCAACAACGATCTCTGCATCCACATAGTCTTTGTTTGATTCTCTTTCTTTGAAATCATTAATCAATACTTCAACTGAATACGGTATTTCTTCATGGTAAAGTTCAAGCACTTTTTCTCTTATGATCTCAGAGACAAAAAACCTCTCATTCTCATCTGCAACTATGTCATCCGGATAGAACTTAGGATTTTCAGGGAGCAGATCCACAATCTCCACAAGAACTTTCTGAATATTATAATTTACACTGGCAGCCAGAGGAATCACACTCTTAAATTTACCTTTCTCCCCGAATTTAGAAAGCATCACCGTTACGACTTCCTGGCTGATGAGATCTACTTTATTTAACAGCAGGATTACAGGAACACCTGATTCCATAACCTTTTTAACTTCAGGGAGTGAAAGCAGTTTTTCGCCTTCGGGATCGTCGCAGGCATCGATCATTAGAAGAAAGATATCGGCATCCCTAATGGAGCGGTTAACATCGTCCATCATTTTTTCCTGCAGGAGATAAGAAGGTTTCAGAATTCCCGGGGTATCAAGAAAAATTACCTGGTAGTTTTCTTCGGATAAAATACCGAGTATTCTTTTCCTGGTAGTCTGGGGTTTCTCATTGACAATTGAGATCTTCTGAGCCAGCAAAGCGTTCAGTAAAGTTGATTTACCTACGTTCGGTAGTCCCAGTATTGCCGCATATCCTGCTTTAGTATCCATATTTTCTCTTTATTTATTGAATAACCACTGCTGTTCCACTTGCACTTACCATCAGCATATTACCGGTACCTCCGCCTATTGTTTCATAATCGAGGTCCACTCCTACCACGGCATTAGCGCCCATAGCCTGCGCATTTTCAACCATTTCGGCAACCGCTATATCCTTTGCTCTCCGGAGCTCTTTTTCATATGCAGCAGACCGTCCGCCTACAATATCCCTGATCCCGGCAAAAATATCTTTAAAGATATTGGTACCCATTATTGCTTCACCGGAAACGATTCCGAAATATTGTGTAATTTTTTTGCCTTCGACTACATTAGTTGTTGTTACCAGCATTTTTCCTCACTTTAAAATGAAACACGACCTGTAAAATACTAAAATGACGTGAATTTTTTGTGAGTACAGCGGGGAAGGACTTAATACTTACCGGTACAAGCAGTTTAAAGCTTGGTAAGTTTTGTTCTTGCCTGCCTGTGACTGTCGAAGAAGAACCATGCTGATATTATGATCGCAAATGAAAAAATGAAACCAATCAGTGAAACATTACCCGCAGTGAACAAAGTTTTGATTCCATGAACCATCCTTTCCGCCAGGGAGAGAAGGGTATTTACACTATTGTTTCCTTCGGATGATGCCTGACCCGTAGAAATGATATATGAGGCAAGGTAAGCTATTATCGCCAGGCTGACGAGCACGAAGATTGAGGAAATTGAAAATATGAAATACCTCTGCCCTTTTGGTTCGGTCCTCCTCACAATCTTCTTCATTAAAACCGAGGTGAAAGCAGGGGAAGGTTTTCTTACCTTGTATTTTTTTAATCCG